>NZ_JAUSVX010000030.1 GCF_030814995.1 Labrys wisconsinensis
CGCGCCCCCGCCCCCGCCCGCGCGCCCCCCCCCCCCCCCCCGCCGCCCCCCCCCGGCCCCCCCCCCCCCCCCCCCCCCCGGGGGGGGGGGGGGGGGGGGGGGGGCCCCCCCCCCGCCACGCCCCCCCTCAAGCCTTCCATCCGTTTCGGGGAGACCGCCTCATGGGCGCGACCAATATCGTTCGCCTGCATCCGGTCGGCGTCGAGTTCGAGGTCGAGGAGGACGAGACCGTCCTCAACGCGGCCTTCCGCCAGGGCATCGCCCTGCCGCACGGCTGCAAGGAGGGCCAATGCTCGGCCTGCAAATGCGTGCTGACGGGCGGCGAGGTCGAGCTGAAGAAATATTCGACCTTCGCGCTCAACGAGATGGAGCGCAGCCAGGACCATATCCTGCTCTGCCGCACGCTCGCCTATTCCGACCTCGACATCGAGCTTCTGAACTACGACGCGGACGTCCTGTCGAAGTCGATCCCGGTGAAGAGCTTCGCCGGCACGGTCACAGGTGTTTCCGCGCTGACGCACGACATCCGGCGCCTGGACATCACGCTCGACCAACCCCTGAAATTCTGGGCGGGACAATATGTCGACATCACGCTCCCGGGGCCAGAGGCGATTACGCGCTCGTTTTCCATGGCAAATACGCCGGGCGAAGGCCAAAACCTCGCCTTCATCATCAAGAAATACCCGAACGGACGCTTCTCTTCCAAGCTCGACGGAGACCTCGCCGCCGGAACCAGGGTCGACGTCCGCGGACCCTATGGAACCTGCTTCCGGCGGGAAGACCGGACCGGAGCCATGATCCTGGTCGGCGGCGGCTCGGGCATGTCGCCCCTCTGGTCGATCCTGCACGACCAGGTCGCCTCCGGCGAGGACCGTCCGGTCTATTTCTTCTACGGAGCCCGGACGCAGGGCGACCTGTTCTATCTCGACCGCTTCGCCGGGATCGCCGCGGACAATCCGCGCTTCACCTTCGTGCCCGTCCTCTCCCATGCGGGGGAGGACGCCACCTGGGACGGCGAGAAGGGCTTCGTCCACGAAGTGGTCGGCGCGCATCTGCGCCGGCTCGGCCTCGGCGAGGACGTGGACGTCTATGCCTGCGGGCCGGCGCCGATGATCGAGGCCCTGACGCCGGTCCTGCAGATGAACGACGTCGATACCGAACGGACCTTCTTCGACAAGTTCACGCCCGCCAGCCACTGAGGCCGGCGCGCGGCGGGCCACGACCGCTTTCGAGTTTCTTAGCCAGCAATGGGAGGGTGACCATGACTGCCGTACAAAGCAATCCCGTGAAATCGGGGGCCGCGGGATCTGCGATCTTCGCCGATTCCGACAGCCGCAGATATCGATATTTCGAGCCCAAGGCCCGGCGCGCCACGCATTACGAGGATGTCACGGTCGACGTGCAGCCCGATCCGGAGCGCTATCTCCTGCAGAACTGGATCATCGCGTTTCCCGACGGGAAAGGCGCCTACACCAAGGACGCCACCCAGGCCCTGAGCTCCAACTGGCACGCCTTCCGCGCGCCCGACCAGGAGTGGGAGCGCACGCACTACCAGCGCCAGTCGAAGATCGAGGCGATGGTGCAGGCGGTGATCGCCAATGGCCGCAAATCCGGCGCGCCCAAGGCGTTCGACAAGGCCTGGGTCAAGATCCTGCAGAACCATCTCGGAGCCTGGAAGCACGCGGAATTCGGGCTGGGCACGTCGTTGATGCAGGCGCAGCGCTACGGCTACACCCAGATGATCAACAACGCGACGCTGACCAACTCCTCCTACAAGCTCCGGCTGTCGCAGGACATCACCCTCTACCTCGCCGAGATCGGCATGGACATCGCCGGCTTCGACGACGAGGCCGGCAAGCGCGCCTGGCTCGAGGACAAGGGCTGGCAGGGCACGCGGGAAGCGATCGAATCCATCATGGGCTCGACCGACTATCTCGAGCAGTATTTCGCCACCAACATCGTGTTCGAGCCGCTGGTCGGCGAGCTGTTCCGTTCGGGCTTCCTGATGCAGGCGGCGTCCTCGAACGGCGACTTCATCACCCCGCCGGTCATCTCGGCGGCCGAAGCCGACTATGAGCGCAACCTCGCCAACGCCATCGACCTGTTCCACGTGCTGGCCAGCGACGCCGAGCACGCGGCGCACAACAAGGCGCTGTTCCAGGGCTGGGTGAACAAGCACGTCGCCCTTGCCGACAAGGCCGCAGCCGGGCTGCAGCCGATCTGGTCGCAACCCCATTCGAAACCGGTGCAGTACGCCGACGCCAGGACGCAGTCGGTCGAGCGCATCAAGAAGATTCTCGGCGAGCTCGGCCTCGACCTTCCCAAGGAGTGAAGACCATGTCGGTTGCTTCCAGAACCTCGGAAAACCAGAACATCTTCCAGAAGATGGGCGATCTGGTCTTCAGCCAGACGATCTCCCACCAGTGCGGCGTCACCATGAACGATAGCGTCGAGGCGCGTGCCATCGCCGAGTTCATGGGAACGAAGCCCAAGGTGACGATCACCTACCAGCCAGCCCTGATCCGCATCGACGGCGAAGGCAAGCTGATCTTCAAGATGGACGAGATCAGCGAGATCCTCGGCAAGGAGATGACGGCCGAGATCTTCGAGGTGAACACCTCGACCCATTACGGGCGCATGGTTCGCATCGACGACAACACGGTGACGCTGTTCGGCGACATGGACGAGATCCGCGAATACATCGAGTGATCCGGGAGGATCCCCCGGATCGGGGGAGCGGCGAGCGCGCCTGGCTCCCCCTTTTCCTGCAATTGCCGGCTCCGCGCGCCGTTGGCGCCGCGACATCCTTGGAGAGCACCATGTTCAAGACCCCCACGGGCGAAGAGGTCTTCGTCGTCGACGGCCACACCCATTTCTGGGACGGCAGCCCGGAGAACCAGCGCAACATCCACGGCAAGCAGTTCATCGAATGCTTCTACGCCTACCACACGGCGCTGAGCCCGAAGGACAAGCTCTGGCCGCTCGACAAGTTCAGCAAGTACAGCGCCGAGCAGATGTATCACGACCTGTTCGTCGACGGCCCCGACGACATGGCGGTGGTGCAGTCGACCTACCTGACGGAGTTCTACAAGAACGGCTTCAACACCATCGACCGCAACGCCGAGATCGCCAGGAAGTACAAGGACCGCTTCATCGTCAACGGCGCCTTCGATCCGCGCGACGGCGAGCGGGCGCTGGAATACATCCACTACATGAAGGAGACCTTCGGCATCAAAGGGGTCAAGCTCTACACCGCGGAATGGAAGGGCGAGTCGCGCGGCTGGAAGCTGACCGATCCCAATGCCTATCGCTGCTTCGAGCTGTGCCAGAAGCTCGGCATCACCAACATCCATGTCCACAAGGGCCCGACCATCATCCCGCTCGACAAGGACGCCTTCGATGTCCACGACGTCGACCACGCGGCCACGGATTTCCAGGGCCTGAACTTCATCATCGAGCATTGCGGCCTGCCGCGCCTCGACGATTTCTGCTGGATCGCGGTCCAGGAGACCAATGTCTATGGCGGCCTCGCCGTGGCGCTGCCCTTCATCCACAGCCGCCCGCGCTACTTCGCCGAGGTGATCAGCGAGCTCCTGTTCTGGGTGGGCGAGGACAAGATCCTGTTCGGCAGCGACTACGCCATCTGGACGCCGCGCTGGCTGGTCGAGAAGTTCTGGAATTTCGAGCTGCCCGAGGACGTGAAGCAGGAGCACGGCGTCGACCTGACGCCCCAGGCCAAGCGCAAGATTCTCGGCCTCAACGCGGCCCGGCTCTACGGCGTCGACGTCGAGGCGCAGAAGGCCAAGCTGAAGGCCGAGGCCCTCGCCGTGGCGGCGGAGTGACGGCGATGGGGCGTGCATGGGAGGAGCGCAGGGTCACCGAGGTCCGGCAATGCCTGGCCTCGGTGACCGATCCGGAGCTGGACGAGCCGGTCACCGATCTCGGCTTCGTCGAGGAGGTCACCGTCGATGCTCGCGGCGGCGTCGACATCACCTTCCGCCTGCCGACCTATTGGTGCTCGGCCAATTTCGCCTTCCTGATGGCGGACGACATGCGCCGGGCCGTCTCGGCGCTGCCCTGGGTCGAGGCGGTGCGGCCGCAGCTCCAGGACCATATGGCGGCGGAAGAGATCAACCGCGGCGTGCGGCTGGGGCTGTCGTTCGGCCAGGCCTTCACCGCCTTCGCCTCGGGCGATTCCCTCGGCGAGATCCGCGAGAAATTCCGGCGCAAGGCCTTCGAGCGCCGACAGGAGGCGGTGATCCAGGCCCTGCGCGCGGCCGGCCTCGACAACGGGGCGATCTGCGCGATGACGCTCGCGACCTTCGACGCAGCCGACCTCGGTGCCGGCGAAGGCGCACGGCAGAAGCCGCGCTATCGCGAGGCCCTGATCGAGCGGGGCCTCGCGGCGGGGCCGCACGACCGGGCCTTCGTCACCTTCAGCGGGCGCGGCATCGAGGCGCACGAGCTCGGCGCCTATCTGCAGCGCCTGCGGGCGGTGCGCATCAACATGGAGTTCAACACGGCGCTGTGCCGCGGGCTCCTGGGCTCGCGCTACCAGGACGGCGCCGAGGTCGGCGGCTGCGGTCACGGCTGCGGCGGAGCCTGTCCGAAGCCGGCCGCCGCCGTGCCGCAGGCGGTCGCCTGAGCAGCCGGAGCGCGGCGTCGCCATGCCGGGACGGCGGCGCGGCAAAGCGGCGTACCGTCCCCAAATCGAGAAGTCTGGGAGTGAAGGGCCATGCCGAAGGTGCTTTTACACGATATCGACGCGCGCCGGGCGCTCGCCCGCGGCGTCCAGAAACTGGCGGCGGCCGTGGAGCCGACGCTCGGTCCCAAGGGCATGAACGCCATGATCGACCGGCCGGTCGGCACGCCGATCGTGTCGCGCGACGGCGTCACCATCGCCTCGGAGATCGAGCTGTCCGACCGTTTCGAGAACATGGGCGCCCAGGTGGTGCGCGAGGTCTCGATGCAGACCAACGAGGTCGCCGGCGACGGCACCACCACCGCCATGGTGCTCGCCAACGGCCTGATCCAGGGCGGGGTCGCGGCGCTGGAGCGGGGCGCCAAGGCGGTGGACCTGTGCAAGGGCATCGACCAGGCGGTCGAGCTGGTGGTGGAGACGCTGAAGCGCTCGGCGACGGCCGCGTCCGACCGCAGGACGCTGCAGGCGGTCGCCACCATCGCCGCCACCGATCCTCATCTCGGCGGCCTCGTCGCCGAGGCGGTGGAGCGCGTCGGCAAGGACGGCATCATCAGCTCCGACTACGGCCTCACCACCGCCACCACGCTGGAAGTGGTGGAAGGCATGGCCTTCGACCGCGGCTACATCTCGCACCACATGGTGACCGACGTCGAAAGGATGGAGGTGGTGCTCGACGAGCCCCTGATCCTGCTGACCGATCTCAAGATCAAGGCGCCGGGCGAGCTTGCCGCCATCCGCGCCGCGGTGGCGAAGGCGGGCCGGCCCCTGGTGATCGTCGCCGAGGAGGTCTCGCCCGACGTGGTGGTGACGCTGCTCGGAGACGGCAATCGCGGCAAGGTTCTGGTGGTGCATCCGCCGGATTACGGCCATTGGCGTAGGGCGATGATGGACGACCTCGCCATCATCACCGGCGGCCGGGTCGTCGCCCGCGATCTCGGCGGCCGCCTGGAGGAGGCGGCGCTGGCCGACCTCGGCACCGCCCGTCAGGTGCGGGCCAGCGCCCACGAGACCGTGGTGATCCGCGGCGGCGGCGACGAGACGGCCATCGCCGCCCGGCGCCAGCAGGTGGCCCGGCAATACGAGCTGGCGCCGCCGAACGTCGAGCAGGACAAGCTGCGGGAACGGCTGGCCAAGCTCTCCGGCGGAACCGCGGTGATCCTGGCCGGCGGCGTGACGCCGGTCGAGCAGAAACGGACGATCCAGCTGATCGACGACGCCGTCAGCGCCACGCGCGCTGCGGCCGCGGAGGGCATCGTGCCGGGCGGTGGCACCGCCCTGGCCCAGTGCGCTCCCGTGGTGACGCGGGTGTTGGGCAACATCAACGGCGACTTCGGCGAGGGCATCCGCCTGGTGCGGGAGACCCTGTCCCGCCCGGCCGCCTCCATCGCCCGCAATGCCGGCCACGATGCCGAGACCATCGTCGCCGACCTCCTGAACGCGCCCGCCGGTACCGGCTTCGACGCGGCCAGGGGCGCCTTCACCGACATGGTCGCCGCCGGCATCGTCGATCCCGTCCGCGTCACCTGCGCGGCGCTGCGCAACGCCGCCTCCGTGGCGACGCTGGTGCTGACCACCAGCACGCTGGTGGCGGACGTCTCGGCCTATGTCGATCCCACCGCCGGCCCGGCGCGCGGCGGCGGGGCGGAGGCGCTGGGGCGGGCGTGACGCGCCGGAGGACGAGGCGCAGGGGTGACCGTGCGCCTTGGAGCCGGTACAATCGGGGTGATCCGGCCCGGTCAGAGGCCGGACGGCATCCCGGGGCATGACCACGGGATCGGGAGGGAACATGGTCCATATCATCTCCAAGCGCGACGGGCCGCGGCGCGAGGACGTCGCCGCGAGGCGGTTCATCCAGAGCAACCGGGCGACGATCGAGGGCCTGGCCGACCGGCTGACGGGCGGGCGCTGGCGCGAGATGCGCAAGCCGCCCGCCCCGCCGCAGCCCGAGGCCTCCGGCAGGCTCTGGTTCACGCCGCCTGCCGCGCCGCAGCCGGCCCGGCCCTATCTGCGGATCAGCCCCAACGGCCGGGTCGTGGTCATGGATCTGGCATCGGGGCGCCAGCTGCAGTTTCTCGGCCAGATCGGCGGCGGACGCGAGCGTCGCTTCGTCCTGGCGCTTCGAGAGCACGGATTCTTCGATCCCCTCGACGAGGATCTGCGCGCCGCGCTCGCCGACCTGGACGGGATGGCCTTGCCGGACGAGGCGGCCGAGGACCGTTTGAAGGAGAGCCTGTCGGCGCGTCTGGGCCTCGAGGCGCCGGGGAACCCGGCCTGAGGCGTGCCGGCGTGCGAGCGCCGGCCTGCGCCTCCCACGGAATGGTGCTTCGATGCAGATGGAAACTCCCATGGCCAAGCTGCCGTTTCCGCTGGACCGCCTTGCTCCGCTGGACACATCCGCCGGCTCGGCCGACGAAGAAGCCGGGCCCGAGGCCGGGCAGGGCAGCTCCTACGACGAGGGGGAAACCACCCGGGCCTGGGAATCCTTCCTGACGGTCGGGGGCGGGGCGGCGGCGAACACGCTGGTGCGCGGCGTGATCGAACGGTCGTGGCAGCGCAGCATGCAGTCGGGGGTCGACGCCCGCTGCCACGGCAGCTCCATCATCGCCTCGCCCGACGACCTCTACGAGCTGCGCCTCAAGAACGAAGACCTGCTGCAATCGACGGCGCAGACGTTTCGCCGTGTCGCCGAAGTGCTGGGCGATGCCGCGACCATGGTGGTGATCACCGATGCCAACGGCGTCGTGCTCGATGTCGGCGGTGACCAGAGGACCGTCGATGCCGGGCACGACATCCGCCTCGAGGTCGGCGCCGCCTGGGGCGAGACGGTCACCGGCACCAACGGCATCGGCACCGCCCTCGTCACCGGCCAGCCGATCCACGTCCATGCCGCCGAGCATTTTTCCGAGGGCATCAAGGCGTGGACCTGCGTCGGGGCGCCGATCCGCAGCCCGATGGACGGCAGCATCATCGGCATCATCGATTTTTCCGGGCCCCAGGCGATCTTCCATCGCCACAACGTCGCCCTGGCGGTGATCGCGGCCAACCATATCGAGCTGGCGCTGTCCGAGAAGATCCGGATCGAGCGGATGCATCTGCTCGAGGCCGGCATCGCCCGGATGCCGCGAACCGGCATCACCGACGGGGTGGTGATCCTCGATCGCTTCGGCCGGGTCGTCCACCACAACGACATGGCGTCGCTGCGCTGGCGCGGCATGGCGAAGACGGATCTGAGCATCGGCGCCAAGCTCCTGGAAATGAGCGGGCATCGTCCTCTCGAGGATCTGGCCGAGACCCTGCCCGAGGCGCTGCGCGGGCTCAGCATCGAGCCGCTCGTCGTCGACGGCGTGACGAAGGGGGCGATGCTGGTGCTTGCGCCAAAGCCGAGGCCGGCGGCGCCCGCGGTCCAGCTCACACCGGCCGGACGCGTCGCCATCGAAGCGGCGAAGGCGGAGATCGTCGGCAACAGCCCGGCCCTCTGCCAGGCGCTGGAGCGGATCGAGCGGGCCGCGCAGGGCCGGACCGCGATCCTGCTCGAAGGCGAGACCGGCGTCGGCAAGGAGCTCTTCGCCCGGCTCGTCCATGCCGCGAGCCAGCAGACGGGCAGGGAGCCCTTCGTCACCTTCAATTGCGGCGCCGTTTCCAAGGAGCTCCTGGGCGGCGAATTGTTCGGTCATGCTCCCGGCGCCTTCACGGGCGCGACCCGGGAGGGGCGTCCCGGCCGGTTCGAGGTCGCGCATGGCGGCGTGCTCAGCCTGGACGAGATCGGCGAAATGCCGCTGGACCTGCAGCCCTATCTCCTGCGCGTGCTGGAGGAGCGCTCGGTCTACCGGCTCGGCGACAGCCGGCCGCGTCCGGTCGACGTTCGCCTGGTGGCGTCGACCAACCGCAGCCTCAAGCAGGAGGTGGCGGAGGGGCGTTTCCGCAAGGACCTCTATTTCCGGATCAGCGCCGTCAAGATCACCATCCCGCCGCTGCGCGATCGCGAGGGCGATGTCGCGGTCCTGATCGAGCACTTCAACCGGCACTTCTCGGCGACCTATGGCCGCCCGCCGCTCGGGTTCGATGCGGAAGCCCTCGCGCTGCTGCTGCGCTACGACTGGCCCGGCAATGTCCGCGAGCTGCGCAACCTCATGGAAAACCTCGTGCTGATGTCGTCCAGCGGCTGCGTCGGGCTCGACGACTTCCCGGAGGACTTCCTGGAGGCGCTGCTGGCGGGCTCGCGCCTGCCGGCCGAAGCGCCTGCGGAGGCCGGCGAGATCGCGCGGCTCGACGAGGCCGAGCGGAAAATCATCGAGAAGGCCGTCGCCGCCGCGGGCGGCAACATCTCGGTGGCGGCCGACAAGCTCGGCGTTTCGCGCAGCACGCTCTATCGCAAGATGCATCAGTACCGGTCGCAGGGGTAGGGCGATGGCGGCCCCTTCCGAACGGCGGGACTGGACGGATGCGACCGGCGAGGCGGCGGCCCTGGCCACGCAGATCCTCGACCGTGCCGACCGGGACCTCGCCTTCGTGGTGCGGCTCGTCGGCGAGAGCCAGTACATGCTGGTTCGCCATTTCGTCGGCTTCATCGAGGCCGAGCTTCGCGCGCGCGGCGTCGTCTACGGCGACCATCCCCTGTTGCGTCCCTTCATCGAGACCCATGCCCGCGAGCTGACGGATTTCGTGCTGCAGGGCATCGGGCTGCGGCACCAGTTCGGCCTGCAGGCGCTCGAGACCCTGGCCGGCGATCCGCAGCGCCTGCTGCGCGTCGACCTGTGGGATTCGCTGCGCTCCCATATCGAGGATGCCCGGCGCCGGTTCGTCTCGGTCGTCGGCGGCCTGCCGCGGATCCTGGCCGAGATCGAGGCCCTCCCGGGCGGCCGGGACGCGCGGCCGGCCGGGGGAGGGAGCGGCGCATGAGCACGCCTGCTCCCGGGGTGATCGAGGCGCTGGCGGAGCGGCTGCGGGTCGTCCAGGCGGTGTCGCAGCTCAACGCCCGGCGGCTGCTCGGCCAGCAGGCCTGCGGCGGCGCCGAGTTCGACATCCTGCGGGTCGAGCGCGAGATCGCGGCCGAAGGCGAGGCGGAGCATCGCGGCGCCGCCCTGCGGGAGGCGCAAGCGCGCCGGCGCCGGGCCGAAGCCGCCATGGCCGCATGCGACGCGGAGCTCGCGGCCCTGGACCTGCGCCTGCGCGAGCTCGATCGGCGTATCGCCGGCTGACGGCACGAGGGACGAGATGGACAGACCTGAAGCGGATTCCGCCACGTTCTACGAGCTCCTGGCCCGGCATTGGCGCCTGGACGCGGCCGTCGGGCAACTGGCTTTCGATGCCGCCGGGGCCAGCCTCGCCTTCGGCCTTGCCGACGGGCGCGTGGCGCTCGCCCCGGTCGCGGATGCGGAGCCGCCGCAGGACCGCTGCCGGGTGGCTGCCGACACCGGCCGCGCCACCATCTCGCCGCGGCGAAAGCCGGTGCCGCCGCTCGTCCTGGCGGCGATCGACGCCGCGCCGGTGCGCCTGGCCGCGTTCGGAGCGGCCGGCTTCATCGCCGGCGGCGGCAATGGTCGCCTCGTGCGCCTGTCCGCCTCCGGGGCTGTGGAGACGCTGGTCGACCTCGACTGCGGCCCGGTGCAGGCGATCGTCCCGGCATCCGGCGGGCGGGCCCTGGTGGCTGCCGGCGGCATGCTCGTCGCCTACGACCCCGATGGCGGCACGGCGCAGGCGCTGTCCCGCCTCGAGGCGGGCGCACTCGCCCTGGCGCCGGACGGACAGGTGGTCGCGGCGGCCGGGCCGGACGGCCTCGCCATCCCAGCCTGCGACGCCGAGGCGCGGGAGGCGGCAGTCTTCGACCTCGGCCCGGTATCGACCCTGTCCTGGAGCCCGGACGGCATCTGGCTGGCCGCCGCTCTCGGCGAAGGCGGCATCGTCCTGGTCAGGCCGCGGGACGGTCGGGTGATCCCGGTCCCGGGCTATCCGGCACCGGTGCGGGACCTGGCCTGGAGCGCCGACTCCGGCCTCCTCGCCACGTCGGGCGCCTTCCGCATCATCGTCTGGGACATCGCCGCGCTGGGCCGCGGGGCCGACAAGCCCGAGGCGATCGGCACTGGCCGCGCCGGCCTCGTGCCGGTCGAGGGCGTCGCCATGCATCCGGGCCGGTCGCTGGTCGCGGCGGGCCGAGCCGACGGCACGGTGGTGATCGCCCAGGTCGGCAGCCGCGACGAGCTCACGGTCAAGGCGCCCGGTCAGGGCGCGGCGCGGGCCATGGGCTGGTCGCGGGACGGCCGGCACCTGGCCCTCGGCGGCGCGGACGGCGAGGCGGCGATCGTCACCTTCCCGCCGCATCTGTTCAAGTGATTCCCGAGCGCTCGACCCAAGGAGGATGTCATGACGACCAGGCAGAGCAGCGAAGACGAGAGCAAGGACCGTTTCTTCAAGGAGCTCGCCGAGCTCTCCGAACGGATGATCGCCGCCCACGGCAGGGAGTTCTCCATGGGCGCCCTGGTGCTGGCGGCGCGGTTCATCGCCGAGAACAAGCCCTTCGTGCGGGCAGCCGTGACGCAGTGAGGCGCCGGCCCTATCCCTTCACGTATTCCCGCGCCGCATCCGCCAGCAGGCCGTGGAGGTAGCCGGCAAAGGATCGCCAGGCCTCGATCCGGAAGACGTCCGGGCCGGTGCGCCACAGCACGATCTCGGCCTTGGCGAACAGGGTGCGGGTCGCCATGCCGACGGGAAAGGCGGCGAGGGCGAGGTCGAGCATGACGCCGGAATTCAGCACGTCGGCCGCCAGGGCGCCCGACACGCCGATCGCCGTGTTGCGGTGGCTGACGTCGACCAGGGAATGCGGCTCGGCGATGCCGGCGAAGGCGGCGGCGATCTCCGCCGCCGCGCCGTCCGGGGCGATCAGCAGCCATTCGTCGGGACCGAGCATCAGCGCGGCGCGCACCGTGTCGGTGGTGGCGGTGTTGATCGCGGTCGGCAGGGCGAGGCCGAAGGCGGCTCCGGCCGCGGCCGCGCCGCGCAGGACGAGGCGCGTCGCCGGCGGCAGCGCCTCGATCGCCAGGCGCCCCCGGGCTGTTATGGCGGGGATGCCGTCGAGCGGCTCGCGGCGGAGGGCGGGGTCAGGCATCGAGCCGCGTTCCTTCCTTGTCGACGAAGACGGGATCGGCCACGACCGCCGGGATCGACCCGCCCGGCATCGGCACATAGACCGTCTCGCCGATCCGCGCGCGTCCGCGCTCGAGATTGGCGAGGGCGATCGAACGGCCGAGCGCCTCGCTCCAATAGGCCGAGGTGACGTGGCCCTGCGCGTGCTCGCCGAGGACGGGCGCGGCGACCGGCACGATCTGCGCCCCTTCCTCCAGCACGGTGGCGGGCTCGACGGTGAGCAGGCCGACGAGCTGCTTGCGGTCCGCCGCCTGCAGGTCGGGCCGCATCAGCCCGCGCTTGCCGACGAAGTCGGCCTTGGTCTTGCCGACGGCCCAGCCGACGCCGGCCTCGTCGGGCGTCAGCGTGCCGTCCGTATCCTGGCCGACGATGATGTAGCCCTTCTCGGCGCGCAGCACATGCATCGCCTCGGTGCCGTAGGGACAGCCGCCGAGGCCGATCACCCGCGCATGCACCGCCTCCCAGACCGCGCGGCCATAGGCGGCGGGCACGTTGATCTCGAAGCCGAGCTCGCCGGTGAAGCTCATCCGGAACAGGCGCGTCGGCACGCCGCAGATCCGGCCCTCGCGCACCGACATATGCGGCATCGCCGCCTTGGACATGTCGATGCCCTCGACCAGCGGCGCGATCGCCTCGCGCGCCTTCGGCCCCTGCACGGCGATGACCGCCCATTGTTCCGTCGTCGAGGTCAGCCAGACCTTGAGATCGGTCCATTCCGTCTGGAGATAGTCCTCCATGTGGCTCAGCACCCGCGGCGCGCCGCCCGTCGTGGTGGTGACATGGAAGCGGTCCGGCGCCATCCGGCCGACCACGCCGTCGTCGTACACGAAGCCGTCGTCGCGGGTCATGATGCCGTAGCGCAGCCGCCCCGGCTCCAGCTTCAGGAACGGGTTGACATAGATGCGGTGCATGAACTCGGCGGCGTCCGGCCCCACCACCTCGATCTTGCCGAGGGTGGAGGCGTCGAAGATGCCGCAGGTGGCGCGCACCGTCCGGCATTCGCGGTTGACGGCCTCGTGCATGGTTTCGCCGCCCCTGGCGAAATACCAGGCGCGCTTCCACAGCCCGACATCCTCGAAGGCGGCGCCCTGCTCGGCCGCCCATTCGTGGGTCGAGGTCTTGCGCACGGGGTCGAACAGGTCGCCGCGCGAGGTGCCGGCGAACAGGCCGAAGGTGGTCGGCGTGTAGGGCGGCCGGAAGGTGGTGAGCCCGACCTTCGGCACCGGCGCCTCGATCGCCCCGGCCGCGATCGACAGGGCGTTGAGGTTGGAGGTCTTGCCCTGGTCGGTCGCCATGCCCGACGTGGTGTAGCGCTTGACGTGCTCGATCGACCGGAAGCCTTCGCGCGTCGCCAGCTTGATGTCCTTGGCCGTGACGTCGTGCTGGAAATCGACGAAGGCGCGCACCCGCGCCGGGTCGCGGTCGTGCGGCGTCGCGCCGGTGAAGCCGCCGGCCGGATCGGTGGCGCCGTCGACGTCGAAGGTCTTCACCGCGCCGCCGGTGGCGCCGGCAGCGCGCGCGGCGGCATGGCCGGCGGCGAAGCCGTCGTCGATCACCTCGCCGAAATCGAACACGCCGCGGCAGGCGCCGGCCGAGCGCTCCGCATCCAGCGAGCGGCCGGGTAGGAAGTTCCCCGAAGCCTCGTCATAGGCGAGCTTGCCGCGCGACTGCGAGAACAGATGCACGGACGGCGTCCAGCCGCCGGACATCAGGACGAGATCGCAGGCGACCGTCTCGTGGCCCGAGACCTTGCCGCCGTCGATGCGGCCGACCCGCACCGAGGCGACGCGCAGCCGCCCGCTGGTGCCGGTGATCGCGGCGCCGAGCTCGACCCGGATGCCGGCGGCGCGCGCCGCATCGACCAGGGCGCCGCCCGTCGGCCTGAGATCGGCGATCAGCGCCACCGCGGCGCCGGCGGCCTGCAGGTCGAGCGCGGCGCGATAGGCCGAATCGCAGGCGGTGAACACCACGGCGCGCCGGCCCGGCAGCACGCCGTAGCGGTTGGCGAAGGTGCGCGCCGCATCCGCCAGCATGATGCCCGGCCTGTCGTTCTCCGGGAACACCAGCGGCCGCTCGATGGCGCCGGCGGCGATCACCACCTGCCTCGCCCGCACCTGCCACAGCCGCTCGCGCGGCAGCCGGGCCTCGGGCTGGGCCAAGTGGTCGGTGAGGCGCTCGGCCAGCGCGACGAAATTGTGCGAGTACCACCCGAAAGCCGTCGTGCGCGGCAGCAGCTTCACCTTGTCGCGCAGGGCCAGCGACATGATGACGTCGGTCGCCCAGTCGCGCGCCGGCCGGCCCTCGATCGTGGCCAGGGTCTCGGCGAGCAGCGAGCCGCCGAGCTCGGCCTGCTCGTCGCAGAGCATGACGCTGGCCCCGGCCTCGGCAGCCGCCACCGTGGCGGCGAGCCCGGCCGGGCCGGAGCCGATCACCAGCACGTCGACATGGGCGAAGCGGTTCTGGTAGCGGTCGGGGTCGGGCGCGGAGGGCGCCTCGCCGAAGCCGGCGGCCGAGCGGATCTTCGGCTCGTAGACCGTCTTCCAGAAGCTCCTCGGCCACATGAAGGTCTTGTAGTAGAAGCCGGAAGCGAGCAGCGGCGCGGCGAGGTCGTTCACGGCGCCGGCGTCGAAGCGCAGCGAGGGCCAGCGGTTCTGGCTCTGCGCCACCAGCCCGTCATGCAGCTCGACCTGGCCGGCCCGAAGGTTCGGCGTGGTGCGCCCGGCGTCGCGGATCACCGTGACGAGGGCGTTCGCCTCCTCCGAGCCCGCCGCCATGATGCCGCGCGGGCGGTGATACTTGAACGAGCGGCCGACGAGATGCACGCCGTTGGCCAGCAGCGCCGAGGCGAGCGTGTCGCCGCGCACGCCCTCATAGGCCTGGCCGTCGAAGGTGAAGCGCAGCGCCTTGCTGCGGTCGATGCGGCCGCCCGCGGCGGTGCGGAAGGGGCCGCTCATCGCGCGGCCTCCGTCGCGGCGAGCCCGGCCGCCAGCGCCGCCAGGTCCGGCCGCGGGGCACCCACCTTGTAGGTGGTGACGAACCTGTCGGTGACGGTGTGGCGCACCGCGTTGAAGAACCGCGCGCAGCCGTGCACGTGGCGCCAGCGCTCGGCGATCAGGCCCTTGGTGTTGGAGCGGACATAGAGGAACTCGGCCCAGTCCTCGTCGGAGATCGCCTCGGAGAAGACGGGCCGGGCGATATGGGCCTCGCCCATGTTGCGGAACTCCAGTTCCGGGCGGTCCCCGCAATGGGGGCAGGTGATCAGCAGCATGGGATGTCGGGCCTCAATGCGCCACCGCGGCCGCGGCCGCCTCGTCGATCAGGCGGCCGGTGCGGAAGCGGTCGAGGGTGAAGGGGGCGGCGATCGGGTGGGGCTCGCCGGTCGCGACCGTATGGGCGAAGACATGGCCGGAGCCCGGCGTCGCCTTGAAGCCGCCCGTGCCCCAGCCGCAATTGACGAACAGGCCCGGCACCGGCGTCGTGCCGATGATCGGCGAGCGGTCGGCCGTGGTGTCGACGATGCCGCCCCAGTTGCGCATCATCTTGACCCGCCGCACCACCGGGAACAGCTCGCAGATCGCATCCAGCGTGTGCTGGGCGATGTGCAGGCCGCCGGTCTGGGAATAGGAGACGTACTGGTCCGTCCCGGCGCCGATGACGAGGTCGCCCTTGTCGGATTGCGACATGTAGGCGTGGATGGTGTTCGACATCACCACGCAGGGCATGATCGGCTTCAGGGGCTCGGACACCAGCGCCTGCAGGGGATAGCTCTCCAGCGGCATGCGCACCCCGGCCATGGCCATCACCACCGAGGTGTGGCCGGCCGCGACCACGCCGACCTTGCGGGTGGCGATCGAGCCGCGGCTGGTCTCCACCGCCGCGACCGCGCCGGAGGCGTCGCGCGTGATGCCGGTCACCTCGCAGTTCTGGATGATGTCGACGCCGAGCGCGTCCGCCGCCCGGGCATAGCCCCAGGCCACCGCGTCGTGCCGCGCCACGCCGCCGCGCCGCTGCAGCGCCGCGCCCATGATGGGATAGCGGATGTCCTTGGAGATGTTGAGGATCGGGCAGAACTCTTTCGCCTGCTCCGGCGTCAGCCATTCGTTGTCGATGCCGGCGAGCCGGTTGGCATGGACGTGGCGCCTGGTCACCTGCACGTCGTGCACGTTGTGCGCCAGCATCATCACGCCGCGCGGCGAATACATCACGTTGTAGTTGAGGACCTGCGACAGGTCCTGCCACAGCTTCAGCGCATGGTCGTAGAGCTTGCCGCTCTCTTCCCACAGATAGTTGGAGCGGATGATCGTGGTGTTGCGCCCGGTATTGCCGCCGCCGAGCCAGCCCTTCTCCAGGACGGCGATGTTCCGCATGCCGTGCACGGACGCCATATAGTAGGCGGTGGCCAGGCCATGGCCGCCGGCGCCGATGATCACCGCGTCATAGGCGGACTTCGGCTCGGGCGAGCGCCATTGCGCCGGCCAGTTCCGGTTGCCGGTCAGCGCGTTGCGCGCCAGGGAGAGGAAGGAGAACCGCAAGGGATGAGCCGCCCGTCGCTGGAGTGTCGTGCGCGGCCGGGAAGTGCCCAGGCGCGACTGCCGGCGCGACTATCGCCATCGCGTCCGATCCGCGTCTAGCACGGAAACGACCGGCGATTTGTCGCAAAGCGACGGCGTGGCCCAGGGCGCGACGCAAAGCCTTCTCCACGCCTGGTGGAGAAGGCGTTTGCTATCGCTTCGGCTCGGTCAGCCGGTCGATGCGGTTCTTCATCTCGGCGAGCTCCTTCTTCAGGTCGTCGATGTCGCCGTCCTTGGGCTTGACGGTCGCCTCGCCGTTGGTCGCGGGCTTGTCGCCGGCCATCTGGGAGAAGGGCGAGAACATGCGGAAGGCGCGCTCGAACACCGCCATGTTGTTGCGGGCCTGCTCCTCCATGGAGCCGAAGCTGCCGCCCGCCCAGGGCGACTGCTTCCAGCCGGCGGCAATCTGCTGGGTCATCTGCTCGCGCAGCTTCTGCTGCTCGCGCACCAGGTTGTCGAGCGAGAATTCCAGGAAGCTCGGCACCAGCGACTGGATGGAGTCGCCGTAGAAGCGGATGAGCTGGCGCAGGAACTGGATCGGCAGCAGGTTCTGGCCCTTGTTCTCCTGCTCGAAGATGATCTGGGTCAGCACCTGGCGGGTGATGTCCTCGTTGCTCTTGGCATCGTAGACGACGAAGTCCTCGCCGGCCTTGACCATGGCGCCGAGGTCCTCGAGCGTCACGTAGGTCGAGGTGCCGGTGTTGTAGAGACGCCGGTTGGCGTATTTCTTGATCGTCGTCGGCTCGTTCGCCTTGGCCATGCAGCCAGCCCTCTCCGCCCGAAGCAGCCCACCTTTGCGGCGATGCACATGTTCAGGTGGTGAGACTAAGCGCATTTCGCGGACGCGAAAACATCTTTGTGCAGCCGCGAGCGTCGGCGCCGGATCGCGGCGGGGCGGTGCGCGCAGCTGCATTGACGCCGTCACGTCAGCCGCGCCATATGCTCTGGACGCTGCCGGGGGCTTCATCTGAACGCCATCCATAGTCCCTAACAGCCTCCGGACCCCGCCGATGGCGGCAGACCACAACGAGGAGAGGTGCCATGCCGGATATCGTCATCGTCAGCGCGGCGCGCACGCCCGTCGGCTCCTTCAACGGCGCCTTCGCCAACACCCCGGCGCACGAGCTGGGCACGGTGGCCATCAAGGCGGCGCTCGGACGCGCCGGCCTCGAGGGCGGCGAGGTCGACGAGGTGATCCTCGGGCAGATCCTCTCCGCCGGCCAGGGCCAGAACCCGGCCCGCCAGGCGGCGATGGCCGCCGGCGTGCCGCAGGAGAAGACCGCCTGGGGCCTCAACCAGCTCTGCGGATCGGGCCTGCGCGCCGTGGCGCTCGGCCTGCAGCAGATCGCCACCGGCGACGCTGCGGTCATCGTGGCGGGCGGCCAGGAATCGATGTCGCTCGCCCCGCATGTCGCGCATCTGCGGGCCGGCACCAAGATGGGCGACCTCAAATTCGTCGACTCCATGCTGAAGGACGGCCTGACCGACGCCTTCCACGGCTATCACATGGGCAACACGGCCGAGAACGTCGCCGCGCGCTGGCAGCTGACCCGCGAGGACCAGGACGTCTTCGCCGTCGCCTCGCAGAACAAGGCCGAGGCGGCGCAGAAGGCCGGCCGCTTCAAGGACGAGATCGTCCCCGTCACCGTGCCGGGCCGCAAGGGCGACATCGTCGTCGACACCGACGAATATCCCCGCCACGGCTCGACGCTGGAGGCCATGGCCAAGCTGCGCCCGGCCTTCTCCAAGGACGGCACGGTGACGGCCGGCAACGCCTCCGGCATCAATGACGGCGCGGCGGCGCTGGTGCTGATGACCGAGAGGGAGGCGGCGCGGCGCGGCCTGACGCCGCTCGCCCGCATCGCCTCCTGGGCGACCGCCGGCGTCGATCCCGCCGTCATGGGCACGGGGCCGATCCCCTCGTCCCGCAAGGCCCTCGACAGGGCCGGCTGGCGGGTGGCCGACCTCGACCTGGTCGAGGCCAACGAGGCCTTCGCCGCCCAGGCCCTGGCCGTCAACAAGGACATGGGCTGGGATCCCGGCATCGTCAACGTCAATGGCGGTGCCATCGCCCTCGGCCATCCCATCGGCGCCTCCGGCGCCCGCGTGCTGGTGACGCTGCTGCACGAAATGGGCAAGCGCGGCGCGAAGAAGGGCCTCGCCACGCTGTGCATCGGCGGCGGCATGGGCGTCGCCATGACGCTCGAGCGCTAGCCTTCGGGCGTGACGGGGGTCTCGTTCCTTGGGCGGCGGCGGAGCGGGGCGGAGGCCCGGTGCCGTCCGCCCATCGTCGGACATCCAACCAGACCGCGTGGAGCGGCGGTAGCAAGGGGAAACGCATGAGCAGGGTTGCGATCGTCACGGGCGGCACGCGCGGCATCGGCGCCGCCATCTCCAGGGCTCTCCAGGCGAGCGGCGCGCGCGTCGCCGCCACCTATGCCGGCAATGACGAGGCGGCGGCGAAGTTCACCGCCGAGAGCGGCATTCCGGCCTATAAATGGGACGTCGGCGACTTCAATGCCTGCGCCGCCGGTGTCGCGCGGGTGGAGAAGGAGGTCGGACCGGTCGACATCCTCGTCAACAATGCCGGCATCACCCGCGACGGCTTCCTGCACAAGATGACGCCGGAGCAATGGTCGTCGGTGATCCGCACCAATCTCGACAGCCTGTTCAACATGACCCGGCAGGTGATCGAGGGCATGCGGGCCCGTTCCTTCGGCCGCGTCGTCGTCATCTCCTCCATCAACGGCCAGAAGGGCCAGCTGGGTCAGGCCAACTATTCCGCCTCCAAGGCCGGCGATATCGGCTTCGTCAAGGCGCTGGCGCTGGAAGGCGCGGCCAAGAACGTCACCGCCAACGCCATCTGCCCCGGCTATATCGGCACGGAGATGGTCGCCGCCATCGACGAGACCATCCTCAAGACCCGCATCCTGCCGCAGATCCCGGCCGGCCGCCTCGGCCTGCCGGAGGAGGTGGCGCGCTGCGTGGTGTTCCTGGCCTCCGACGAGGCCGGCTTCGTCACCGGCTCGACCATCTCGGTCAACGGCGGCCAGCACATGGCTTGAGCCGGTCGCCGGGGGGCGGCGGCGATCCGGTTCCGGTCCACGATTCCGCACGGGCGGCGGCCTCGGCCCCGTCCGCGTCTCACCGTCGTCTCCCCGATGACATCCGCCACCGATCCGCTTAGACCTCAGCCATGTCCGATTTTGCCCAGCGCCTTGCCGCCGTCGCCCGCGATACCGAGGCGGCTCTCGAAACCATCCTGCAGGCGGCGACCGATCCGGCCCCGCCCCAGCGCCTGATCGGCGCCATGCGCTATGCGGTGCTGGGGGGCGGCAAGCGGCTCAGGCCGTTCCTGACGGTGGAGACGGCGCGGTTCACCGGCGGCGATGCCGAGGCGGCGCTGCGGGCGGGCGCGGCGATCGAGCTCGTGCACGTCTACAGCCTGGTGCACGACGACCTGCCGGCCATGGACGACGACGAGCTGCGCCGCGGCAAGCCGACGGTGCACCGCGCCTATGACGAGGCGACCGCCATCCTGGTCGGCGACGCGCTGCAGACCCTCGCCTTCGAGACGCTGGGCGATCCCGCCACCCATGCCGACGCCGGCATCCGCGCCGCGCTGGTGCTCGCGCTGGCGCGCGCCGCCGGGGCGGCCGGCATGGCCGGCGGCCAGATGCTCGACCTCGAGGCCGAAGGGCGCTTCGGCGACGGCCTGCCGCTGGAGCTCTCGGCGGGGGCGATCCGCCAGCTCCAGGCGATGAAGACCGGCGCGATCCTGGCCTGCGCCGTCGAGATGGGCGCCATCATCGGCGGCGCCGACGCCGCCAGCCGCGCGGCGCTGCACGCCTATGGCCGGGCGCTGGGCGCCGCCTTCCAGGTGGCGGACGACATCCTCGACGTCGAATCCTCGGCCGACGCCCTGGGCAAGGCCACCGGCAAGGACGCCGCGCGCGGCAAGGGCACGCTGGTCTCCGTGCTCGGCCTGGAGGCGGCCCGGGCAGAGCGCGACGCCCTGGCCGACGAGGCGGTGGCGGCGCTCGCCGCCTTCGGCCCGGAGGCCGACGGCCTGCGCGAGGCGGCGCGCTTCGCGGCTGGGCGCAGAAGCTGAGGGCGTTGCCGCCTTTCATGCGCGCCCGGCCGACGCTGTTCGGCACGCTGGCGCTCGGGCTCGTCGTGCTGTTCGTGCTGCCGTCGAGCCTGCCGCCGGCAACGCGCTGCCTGATCGCCTGGTGCGTGGCGACGGCCCTGTTCGTGGTGGCGGTGTCCTGGCGCATGACCGGGCTCAGCCGTACCGAGCTGGAGCGCAACGCTGCCGATTTCGACAGCGGCGCCGTCGTCATCCTCGTCTTGGCGGGTCTGGCCGCCGCGGCGAGCTTCGTGGCCGTGGTCGTGGAGCTCGCCGGCATGCAGTCCGTGCCGCCCGCCGTGCGCGGCCTGCATCTGGGGCTGACGCTGGCCACGGTGGTGTGCTCGTGGTTTTTCGTGCAGGCGATGTTCGCGATCCACTACACCCACGCCTACTATGCCCCCGGGCACAAGGCGAAGCCTTCGCTCGACTTCGGCGGCCCGGGCGACCCCGACTACTGGGATTTCGTCTACTTCACCGTGAGCATCGGCGCGACGTCGCAGACCTCGGACACCGCGGTGCGCAGCCGGCTGATGCGCCGCATCGTCACGGCGCACGCCATCTTCGCCTTCTTCTTCAACACCACCGTGCTGGCGCTGGCGGTGAACATCGCCGCGGGGCTGCTGGGGACGTAGGGGGCAGCAAGAATTAGATGCGGATGCGCGTAAAAGACCCCTCTCCCAACAGGGAGAGGGGTTCGCGCTCTGCTTTGATTCACGTAGCGCGGCATCACGCCACGGCGGTGGCCACGTTGCGCTCGACGCGCATGCCCTTGCGCTCCTCGGAGGGCGTGCGGTCGAAATGCTCGCTGTAGCACTTGGAGAAATGCGAGGCCGAGACGAAGCCGCAGGCCAGGCCCACCGAGAGGATCGGCATCGAGGTCTGGCGCAACAATTGCCGGGCCCGGTTGAGACGCATCTCCAAGTAGTAGCGCGTCGGCGTCGTGTCGAGATAGCGCTGGAACAGGCGCTCGAGCTGGCGCGGCGACAGGCGCACGGTGCGGGCGAGCTGGGCACAGGAGACCGGGCGCTCCAGGCGCTTGTCCATCTCGCCGATCACCGCCAGGAGCTTGGGATGCGACACGCCGAGCCGGGCGCGCAGCTCCATGCGCTGGCGCTCGTGGCTGTCGCGCATGCGGTGGTGGATCAGCTCGTCCGTGACCAGGGCGGCGATGACGGCGCCCTTCTTGGCGGTGATCAGCGCCAGCATCATGTCGATGGAGGCGGTGCCGCCGGCGCAGGTGAAGCGGTTGCGGTCGATCTCGAACAGCTCCTGCGTCGCCTCGATCTCGGGAAACTCCTCGCGGAAGCTGTCGTAGTTCTCCCAGTGGATGGCGCAGCGATGGCCGTTGAGCAGGCCCGCCTTGGCCAGGATGTGGGTGCCGGTGCACACCGCCCCGATGGAGACGCCGTAGAAGGCGAGCTTGCGCAGCTTGGCGATCAGCGGCCCGTGGTCGTATTTCTGCACGTCCAGCCCGGAGCAGACGATGATCTCCGGCATCGGGCCGACATCGGCATAGGCGCCGTTCACCGACACGGCGACCCCGTTCGATGCCTCGATCGGCTGGCCGTCCGGCGAATAGAGCCGCCAGGCGAAGGTGCGCCCGCCGGTGACGTAATTGGTGAGGCGCAGCACCTCGACGGCCGAGGTGAAGGCGATCATGGAGAAATTGGGTGTCAGCAGAAAGCCAACCGTATGGGTCGTGCCCACATCCGGCCTGATGTTCATCGGTTCCCCTCGATGACGATTTCAGAACACTCGCCGCCGACGGCGATTGGCCTGAGCGCGACATTCGCGTCGTTCTGCTGCATCCAATCCGACGAAGGCAGGCTATGGTCCGACATTGTGCGGAATGATCTGGCGTAAATGCGACATATTCTGCTCCAGTATGTCGCATTCCAGCAGAAATGTGCAGATCGGAGGCATTTCAGAGCGGGGCGACTTATCTCAAAGCGACAGCGTCGCTGCGTCGGACCCGTCATCCGGCACGGGCGGAGCCCGGCGCGTCATCCCGCCAGGGCCTGCACGCCGGTCGCCGCCGCAGCCGGCTTCGGCGCGGCCCGGGCCACCAGCGCGCCCTGCAAGTAGTCGCAACCCCAGGCGGCGAGCTGCGCCGCCGCGGCTTCGTCCGGCACCCAGGGAGCGAGCGTGGTCAGGCCGAGCTGGCGGGCGAGGTCGATCAGGGTGCGCACGAGGAAGCGGCCGTCCGGCGAATGCGCCATGGCCGCGACGAAGGCGCCGTCGAGCCGGACCATGTCGACGGGCAGATCGCGCAGGGTGCGCAGCGGCAGGCCGCCCGAGCCGAACCCGTCGATCGCCACCGCGACGCCCTGGTCCCTCAGGCTGCCCAGCAGCCGCCCGGCCGCGGCCGGGTCGGCGGCGATCGTGGCCTCGCCGATGCCCAGGATCAGCCGATGGGCCAGGCGGCGATGGCGCAGCACCACGGCCTGGGCGGCCAACCAATCGGGGTCGGGGATCGTCGCGAGCCGCACGGCCAGCCTGTCATGGCTGCTCAACGCTTCCGCGGCGAGCTCCAGCCGCCGGTGGTCGAGCAGGGGCGCGAGACCCTCGGCCGCGTCCGCCGGCGTCAGGGCGGGGACCGGAGCGATGGTGCCGTCCGGCAGGCGCTGCACGAGCCGGCCGTCGTGGAAGGCAGGGCGCAGCGTCGCCGCATCCAGCACCGGCTCGAAGGCGAGAGCGAGGCGGCGGTCGTTCAGGGCGGCGACGATGTCGTCGGGCCGGCCGGCGCCGCGCCGTCCGCCGGGCGCCGCATTCGGGCTGAACGCCAGGAAGCCGGCCCGGGTCGACCGGCAGTCGTGCAGCGCCGCTTCCGCCCGGTCCATCGCCTGCGCGGCGGTGCGGGCGTGGCGCGGCGCCAGCACGCCGCCGATGGCGATCCGCACCGGCATCAGGCCGGCCCGGGTGACGACGACCGCCCCGGCGACGGCCTCGAGGAAGCGCTGTGCGGCCGCCGGCATCTCGACCCCTTCGCAGGTGCCCAGCACGATGCCGAGCCTGGCGTCCGAGAGTCGGCCCAGCACGTCGGCGCCGCGCATCCGGGCGCGGATGCGCCCCGCAACCACGGCGATCGCCTCTTCGCCGGCCGCCAGGCCATGCATGCCGTCCCCGGCGAGCTCGATCCCGGCGAGCAGGAAGGCGCAGCCTCGGCGGTGGCGCGTCGCGCCCTCGATCGCCGTGTGCAGGGCCTGCAGCAGCTCGGCCCGGTCCCAGGCACGCGCCGCCGCATCGGGCCGGGGCCTGGTGCCGGGCTCCTCGCCATGGCGGCGATCGATCAGGCGCATCGTGCCATGGGCCCGGTCGGGGTGGCCGTCCGGTCCGGCGAACCAGCGGCCGATCTCCTCGATCCAGGCCTGGCCCGCACCGGCCCGCCGGGGCGCGTGCAGGGCGTACTGCATCCGATAGGGCACGCCTTGAGCTGCGTCCGGCCGGTCGGCTCCGGCGAGCGCCTGGACGCGGCGGCCCGCCGCGTCGCGATCGATCAGCGCCGCGAACCCCTCGCCGCTCGTCGGCGGCGGGCCGGCGGCGAGCCGGAAAACCGCGTCGGCATTGGGGCTCCAGGCCAGGCGATCGCTGCGCAGGCACCAGTCATAGACGACGCAGGCGATCGAGGTGAGCGCGACATGCGGGGCGATCAGCCCTTCGCCGGTTGCCGGCCGGGGAGCTGGAACGGTGGGAAAGACGGCCTGCGGACAATCGGACATCGCGAACCCCGACTCCGAACGGCGGCCGCGGCCGGCCCGCTGCCGCCGCGTGGCGAAACCATCCCGCCGCTGCGGCCGAACGGCCGGCAGGGTGGCTCCCGCATATGGAGAATCAACGCTTATCGCCGGCAAACCCTGAAATTCGACTTAACGGCCGGCGCGCGGACCGCCGCGCCCAGGGCGTGGCCGCGTCCATGGCCGGTCCAGTCCTTGCCAAGTCCTGAACAGCAGGCCTCGACCTGTCCCGTTCTGGCACGAAACCGTTCATGATCGCATCCGTCGGACCCGCCGCACCCCGCACGCGCCGCGCGCTCGTCCCGCTGCCGTCCGCGGCCGGGACGGCGCAGCAGCGCGTCGAGCCGGCCGCGCCGCTGCAGGCGCCGCGGCTCGAGCGCCGCGCCGACTTTCTCGCCCAGCTCATCGCCGCCCGTGACGGCATGGCGCAACTGCGCGCCCGGCGACGGGCCGATCCGGCCGAGGCGGTGCGCGCCTACGAGACGGCGGCGCGCCTCGGCGAGGCGGTCGCGCCGGTGGAGCGCGCGCGCGCCTGAGCCGTCAGACGCTTCCCGCCGCCATGGCGCGGATGGCGACGCGCAGCAGCCGCGCCAGCCGCTGCTCGAGCTCGCCGCGCTCGGTGTCCTTGTCCGCCGCAATGGCGACCGGGTCGATGAAGCGGTGCAGCGCATCGTTCAGGAACGCGATCAGCCGTTCGTTCGACCGGGCGCGGAACAGCTCGGTGGAGCGGCCTTCTTCCACCACCCGCTCGATCAGCGCGCGCAGGCGCCGCTTGTGCTTGCGCACCACCGCCCGTCGTCCGGCCAGCGCCGCGAGCCACAGGGCGTAGAGCGCGGGCTCGGCTTCGAGGCGCTGGCGGTAGAGCCGGGCGATCAGCAGCATCATGCGCTCGAGCTTGTCGTCGGCGGGATCGGGGGCGTCGGCCACGGTGGCGACCTGGGTCTCGACCGCCTTCAGCCATTGCCCGGTGACGGCATCGATCAGCGCATCCTTGGAGGCATAATAGCGATAGACCGCGGCGTGGCTGACCCCGGCCTCGCGCGCCACCGAGACGATGGTGGTGCGCTCCATGCCGTGGCGGCGGACATGGTCGGTCGCGATCTCGAGCAGCCGGTCGCCCGTCGATTCCTGCGTCCGCGCCGCCGGCTTCATGTCTCGACGATGCCCGGCTTCGGCGCGCCGGCATTGTGCGGCCGGGCGAGATAGTCCTCGGACCGCATCTCGACCAGGCGCGAGGCGGTGCGCTGGAACTCGAAGGCTTCGCGGCCTTCGCCGGCCGGATAGAGCCCGTCCGGCTCCGCCGCGGCCGAGACCACCAGCTTGGCCCCGGCATCGTAGAGGCTGTCGATCAGGGTGATGAAGCGCTTGGCGGCGTTGCGCTCGCCCTCGCCCAGCACCGGCACGGCGTCGAGCACCAGCGTATGGAACGCCTGCGCGATGGCGAGGGTGTCGGCCGGGCCGAGCGGCTCACGGCACAGCGCGTCGAAGGAGGCACGCGCCACGCCCTTCTCCGCCTCGGGGATGACGAGCTCCCGTCCCTTGACGATGAGGATTCGCGGCTTGCCGCGCGCCACGCCGGTGAGGCGCTGGAAGGCGGCGTCGAGCGCGGCCTTCGCCGGCGCGCCGGTCGCCACCACATAGGTCGCCCCGCCCGCCAGCTTCTCGCGCCGGTAGTCGGTGCGCGCCTCCAGCTTGACGATCTCCATGTGGCGCTTGAGGAGATCGATGAAGGGCACGAACAGCGCGCGGTTGAGGCCGCCCTCGTAGAGCCGGTCCGGCTCGACGTTCGAGGTCGCCACGACGACCACGCCGTCCTCGAACAGGCGGGTGAACAGCCGGCCGAGCAGCATGGCGTCGGCGATGTCGGTGACGCTGAACTCGTCGAAGCACAGGAGGCCCGCTTCCGCCGCCAGCGCCGCGGCCACCGGCGGGATCGGGTCGTCGCCCCTGGCCTGCCCGGCCTTCACGGCATTGCGGTGGCGGAAGATCCGCTCGTGCACGTCGTTCATGAAGGCGTTGAAATGCACGCGCCGCCTGGGCAGCGCCGGCGGCAGGTGCTCGTAGAACAGGTCCATCAGCATGGTCTTGCCGCGGCCGACGCTGCCCCAGATGTAGAGGCCCTTGGGCGCCTCCTTCGGCGGGGCGCGGCCGAACAGCCGGGCCAGGGCGCCGCCCTTGCGGGCGGAGGCCCGCTCGTTCAGGCGGCCGACGAGCGCGTCGAGCCGCTCGACCACCGCCTGCTGTGCCGGATCGGCCTCGATCTCCCCCGATGCGACGAGGG
Organism: Labrys wisconsinensis; assembly: GCF_030814995.1. Taxonomy (GTDB): domain Bacteria; phylum Pseudomonadota; class Alphaproteobacteria; order Rhizobiales; family Labraceae; genus Labrys; species Labrys wisconsinensis. Next base: position 26,561 of record NZ_JAUSVX010000030.1, read on the forward strand.
CTGCATAGGCTGTGCGCAACGCTCAGGCCTTTGCCTTGAGGACGCTCGGCATCAGCTCATAGGGAGGGCGCCAGCCTGGCAGGGCGGCGATGCGCTGCGCCCAGGCGCCGATCCGCGGATAGGCGCTGCGGTCCAGGCCCGTCTCCTCCTCGTAGTAGACATAGCCGGCCAGCGAGAGGTCGGCGATGGTCGGCCGGCCGGCGACGAGGAAGTCGCGCCCGTCGAGATGCTTCTCGACGATGGCGAAGGCCCCCTTCACCCGGCCGCGCAGCCATTCCGTCACCGGCGTCTCGCCGGTCTTCTGCAGGCCGACGAGGAAGCGCAGCGTGGCGAGATAGCTGGTGAACTTGTGGTTGTCGAACAGGATCCAGCGCCAGATCTCCTGCCGCTCCTCCTCGCTGCGCGGCTCGAAGCGGCCGACCCGGGCGGCGAGATAGTCGAGGATCACCCCGGACTGGCTCAGCATCATGTCGCCGTGCACCAGCACCGGCGCCTCGCCCATCTCGTTCACCGTGCTGCGAAACGCCTCGCCGCGCGTCTCGCCGGCGAAGAAGTCGACCGGGATGCATTCCCAGTCGCAGCCGGAGAGGGTGAGCATCAGCGCCGCCTTGTAGCTGTTGCCCGATTCGCCGAAGCCGTAGAGCTTGTACTCCGCCATGGATGAGGTCCGTGGTTGCGGTTGCGCCGGCCTGCGTGGGACAGGCGCGCCACGGAACCGGATTTGCGCCGGGGTTGCAACAGCCGCATGCGGGCGCTCGATCCGGGGTGCTCGATCCGATTGACACGGGCCTGCCTCGCCGGTAGAACCCCGCGACTTCGCAACATGTGAGCGTCGCAGGATGTCGTGCGCTCCGATCCGAGGCACGACCGCCATGAAGATTCGCAATTCGCTCAAGTCGCTCCGCCTGCGCCACCGCGACAACCAGCTGGTCCGCCGGCGCGGCCGCGTCTACATCATCAACAAGACCCAGAAGCGCTACAAGGCCCGCCAGGGCTGATCGCCGGCATCGCGCCGGCCGCGCTCCGAATTCGCCATGCCCGGTCACGCCATCGTGAGGTGACCGGGCTGTTTGCGTTGCAGCATCGGGACTTGATCGAACGGTCCGCCGGGCCCATCATCTCATGATGCTGAGACCCATGCTTGCCCTGCTCGTCGGGCTGGCCGTCATCGCGCCGGCCTTGGCCGAGGTGAAGCCCAGCGCCAAGGTGCTGGACGAGCTCTACGACCGCCTGGCCAAGGCCAAGACGGATGCGGAGGCGCAGGGCATTTCCGGCGCCATCCAGCGAGTGCAGATCCGCTCCGGCAGCGACACGGCCGACCTCCTGATGAGCCGGGCCATGACCGCCTTCCAGGCCGGCAACGACGATCTCGCCATCGATCTGCTCAGCGCCGTCATCCGGCTGTCGCCGGATTTCACCGAGGCCTGGAACCGGCGCGCCACCGTCTATTATCGCAAGAACGACTATGCCCGGGCGATGGCGGACATCGCCGAGACGCTGAAGCGTGATCCGCGCCATGTCGGGGCCTGGGCCGGCCTCGGCATGATCCTGCGCGAGACCGGCGACAAGAAGCGCGCCTATGCCGCCTTCCAGAAGGCGCTGGCGGTCAACCCGCACCTCACCGAGGTGCGCAAGGCGGTCGACGACCTGCGCCCCGAGGTCGAGGGCCGCGACATCTGACATCGGATGCCCGGGCGGATTGACCGCGGCGCCGGCTGCGGCGATGCCCAGGCAGCGTCTCGTCGCTTCGGCCACGATTGATTTTGCATCGGAAATACAAAATCAATGCTGCTCAGATTCGTAAGTGTGAGCAGGTTCGGGAGAACCTGCTCAGGCCTGTCCGCCAGCGTTCCCGCCCGATGATCCCCGCCCTTGTCGTGATCGCCGTCCTCGTCCTCGTCCATCTCGCGGCGGCGGTGGTGGCGACGCGGGTGATCGCCGCCCGGATCGAGGAGCAGAACCCGCCCGGCGGCGTGTTCGTGCCGGTGACGGGCGGACACCTGCACCTCTACGATCTTGCGCCGGCGGCGCCGGCCGGCCCGGCCATCCTGCTGATCCACGGCGCGACCTCCAATGCCCGCGACATGGTCGTCGCGCTCGGCGAGGAGCTCGCCCGGCGGCACCGCGTCATCGCGGTCGACCGGCCGGGACATGGCTGGAGCAGCCGCCCTCGCGGCCGTGCCGACGCGTCGCCGGCGCGCCAGGCGGCGCTGATCGCCGAGGCGCTGCGGCGGCTGGGGGTCGGCAAGGTCGTGGTCGTCGGCCATTCCCTGGCCGGGGCGGTCGCCGCCGCCTTCGCCCTCGACCATGCCGAGGCGACGGCCGGCCTGGTGCTGCTCGCGCCGGTGACGCATCCATGGCCGGGCGGCGTCACCTGGTACTACGACATCGCCGCCAGGCCTGTGCTGGGCCGGCTCTTCGTCGGCACCGTGATGGCGCCGCTCGGCGCCTGGCAGCTCGAGGCCAGCGCAAAGGCCTCCTTCGCGCCGCTGGCCGGACCGGCCGACTATGCCCGCCGGACGGCGGCGGGCCTTGTGCTGCGGCCGGCCGAGTTCCGCTGGAACGCGCAGGACGTCGCCGACCTCCTGCCCTTCGTGCGCAAGCAGGCCGCGCGCTACGGCGCCATCGGCGCGCCGACCGCGATCCTGGCCAGCGACGACGACACGGTGGTGTCCACCGCCATCCATGCCACGGCGATCGCCCGGCAGATCGCCGGCGCGCGCCTCGTCCTGCTGCAGGGCATGGGCCACCAGATCCACTACAATGCCCGCGAGGCGGTGCTGGCCGAGATCGAACGCGTCGCGGCCGACGCGACGACGGCCGCCTGAGCGGGCTCGTCAGCCTGCCGAGCCCTGCGCGGCCCGGCGGGCGCGGACGGCGTCGCCGGCGGTGCGCTCGAGCCCGAGGAGGTCGAGGCAGCCGGCGAGGGCGATCATCCCCGTCATGAGGAAGGCGAGATGGAAGCTGCCGAGCGGGACCGCGGGGGCGCCCGGCACGAACCATCCGGCCGCCCGCAGCGCCACGGCGCCGGCGGCGATGCCCATGCCCATCGCCATCTGCTGCGCCATGTTGAACAGCGTGTTGGCGCCGCTCATCCAGGCCTCCGGCACGTCGGCGAAGGCGAGCGTGTTGAGGGCCGTGAACTGCATGGAGCGCGTCAGGCCGCTGACGAAGAGCAGGGCCGCGACCACGGCCACCGGCGTCGCCGGCGTCAGCAGGGCGCAGGCGAAGATCGCCGCGGCGTTGAGGAGCCCGTTCCAGAGCAGGATCGCCCGGAAGCTGAACCGGTGCAGCACCGCGGTGGTCAGCGGCTTCATGGCGAGGTTGCCGGCGAAGACGGCGAGCACCAGCAGCCCCGACCGGAACGCGTCGAGGCCGAAGCCGAGCTGGAACATCAGCGGCAGCAGGAAGGGGATGGCGGCGATGGCGATGCGGAACAGCGAGCCGCCCCAGATCGTCACGGCATAGCTGCGCAGGGAGAGCGCCCTCAGATCGACCAGCGGGTGCGGGCGCCGCCGCGCATGCAAGGTCGCCGCCGCGCCGGTGCCCACGCCGACCAGCAGGCAGAGGCCCGCCAGCGGCCAGCCCGTGCTCCGGCCGACGAGGTCGAGCCCGGCCATCACGGCCGAGCAGGCCAGGCCCGTCAGGATGAAGCCGAGCGGATCGAACGGCACGGGCCGCCCTCGCTCCGTGTCGGGAATCAGGCGCAGGGCGAGCACGAAGGCGATGAGCCCGAGCGGCAGGTTGAGGAAGAAGATCCAGTGCCAGGAGGCGTAGGTGGTGATGAAGCCGCCCAGCGGCGGACCGACCACGGGCGCCGCCAGGCCCGGCCAGGTGATGGTGGCGATCGCCCGCACCAGCTCGTGCTTGCCGGTCGAGCGCAGCACCGCGAGCCGTCCGACCGGCACCATCAGCGCTCCGCCGGCGCCCTGCAGGATCCGCGCGAGCGTGAAGGTGGTGAGGTCGCCGCTGAGGCCGCAGAGCATCGAGGCGACGGTGAACACCACGACCGCGCCGGCGAACACCCGGCGGGCGCCGAACCGGTCCGCCGCCCAGCCGCTCGCCGGGATCAGCACGGCGAGCGTCAGGACATAGGCGGAAATGCCGATGTTGAGGTCGATGGGATGGACGCCGAAGGATCGGGCCATCTCCGGCAGCGCCGTCACGATGACGGTGCCGTCGAGGTTCTCCATGAAGAAGGCGCCGGCGACCAGGAGGGCGACGGCGGTGCTGCGCGAGGCCGGCGCGGTCATGCCCCGATCCCTCGATCGATCATGGAGGGCCGGGCCGGGAGCGACGCCACGCTGGTCATGAGCAGGTCCACACGAACGGTCGGACGGCTGGCGATCCAACGGTCCACGGCGATGGGAAGGGGCGAGCGAGGGAGATCCGGCCTGCCGGATGCGCGACCCCGCCGGAAATCCTACGGCCCGGGCTCGGGCGAGGCAATCCGGCGCTCCGCGCTGGATCGACACGATGGCGTGTCCGGATGATGTCTCAGAGAACCACGGCACGCTCGATCCGCGCTGCCGCGATCGGCGGGGCCGATCCCCGGACGTCATCGCTCACAGCACGCCGGCCCAGTGCAGCGCGGCCACCAGGGCCAGCAGGCACCAGACGGCCGGCTCCAGGCAGAACATCCAGTCCCGAAACCGAATCCTGCGCTTCATTGGCGGGCCTCCCGATGGGATCGCCAAAGTAGCGACGGGCACGCGGGTCGCCGTGATCCGCCGCACATCGCCGCCCCGCGAGCGGATCGGGCTCGCGGCAGCAGGCCCGGGTCGTCTTCGCGGCACTTTGCCGCAGCATTCGGGACGGGCCGATGTGCCGCCACGCACTTCGCTGCGGCGCCCGATGGCCGATTCCTATCGCAAGTTCACTCCCTTTGCCCCCCGCTTCGGAGCCCCCATGAAACCGCCCCTTGCCGCCGCGACCTCGCGCTCGCGGATCCTCTCGGCGATCGTCGCCGGCCTGTCTCTGGCTGCGTGCTCCGGCTTTGCGCAGGCCCAGCAATCCGATTTCAATGGTGTCTGGAGCGACGGCATAGCGCCGATCGAGATCCATCAGAGCGGCGAGTCCGTCGAGTTCCGATACATCACCAACGAGTTCGATCATCACTTCGTCGGCCATCTGGTGGCGCCCGGCGAGATCGAAGGCGAATATGCGCCCCGGCGCAATCGGAACACCGGCTGCGAGACGACCCTGGCGGTCCGGATCCACCGCGTGGCCGGCGAGGCTTTCAAGCTCGACTGGCGCGCCCTGGACTCGAACTGCGACCTGGCCGCCGGCCAGACCGGTGAAGACGCCTTGTACTACCGGCAGAATTGAGCCGGAGAGCGGCCGCCTCCGTCGCTCGATGCCGTGAACGATTCTTGCGCTGGGAATTTCGGGTATGGAGATCATCATGGGGATACGTCTGCGGGCAATCCTGGCTCTGATCCTGATTTTCAGCCCATGCGCGGCGTTCGCCGACAAGAGAGTCGCGCTCCTGATCGGCAATTCCTCCTACAGCGCGGTTGCAAAGCTGGTGAATCCGCCGAACGACGTTGCCGCCATGAAGCAGGCCTTCGAGGCGGCCGGCTTCGACAAGGTGACGCCGGCCGTCGACCTCGGCCACGATGACTTCATCAAGGCCTTGCGCAGCTTCGAGGACGACGCCCAGGATTCGGATGTCGCGGTCGTCTATTATTCCGGCCACGGCCTGGAGATGAACGGCGAGAACTACCTCATCCCGGTCGATGCCCAGCTGCACGCCGATCGCGATGTCGAGGACGAGGCCATTTCGCTGGAGCGTGTCCTCCACGCCGTGTCCGGCGCGCGCCGGCTGAAGCTGGTGATCCTGGACGCGTGCCGCAACAATCCCTTCTCGGCTTCGATGAAGCGATCGGCGGGCACTCGCTCGCTGGACCGGGGACTGGGGCGCGTGGAGCCGGAGGGCAGCGACACACTGGTCGCCTTTGCCGCCAAGGCCGGCACCGTGGCGCTGGACGGCGACGGCCAGAACAGCCCGTTCGCGGTCGGGCTGGCCAAGCATCTGTTCGAGCCGGGTGTCGACATCCGTCTGGCGCTCGGCCGGGTTCGCGACGAGGTCCTGGGGGCCACCCGACGGCAGCAGGAGCCGTTCACCTATGGCTCGCTCGGCGGTGACGCAGTCGCGCTGTCGAAGGTCGATCCCGGCCCCGAGGCGCCCAAGCCTGCCGCGGATGTCCCTACGCCGCCGGTGGCCGAGCGGCGCGATGCCTGCGCCGACGCGGCCACGCATTGGCAGCAGGCGCAGAAGTTCGATCGGATCGATCTCTACCAGCGCCACCTCGCCCTGTTCGGGCAATGTGCCTTCGCCGATTTCGCCAAGGCGAGGATCGAGGAATTGCAGCGCGCCGCCGCTGCGCCACCACCGCCGCCGGATGCGGCAAGGCTCGCTCTGGCCACGGCCGATTTCACCGGCACGTGGAGCAACGGCACGGCCCCGATCCGGATCAAGCAGAACGGAGACAGCATCTCGTTTCGATACCTGGCGGGTCAGTTCGATCACAGGTTCGTCGGGCGGATCGTCGCGCCCGGCGAGGTCGAGGGGCAGTATTCGCCGCGCCTGAACCGCGCGACGGGCTGCAGGACGAGCCTCGAAGTCCATCTCAAGATGGATAGCCCGAGGACGTTCACGCTGACATGGCGTGCCCTGGATTCGAACTGCGACCTCAAGGCCGGGCAGACCGGCCAGGATCCCGGCTTCACGAAGTTCGATTGATCGCCTCGGCCCGTCCGGGTCGGCTACACCCCCTCGATGTCGTCCGATCCGACGAAGGCGATGCGCACCATGTTGGTGGCGCCCGGCGTGCCGAAGGGGACGCCGGCGATGATCAGCACGCGCTGGCCCGGCTTGGCGAAGCCGTCCTTGTAGGCGTGGCGGCAGGCGCGCTCGACCATGTCGTTGATGTCGCGGGCATCGGCGGTGAGGATGGCGTGCACGCCCCAGACCAGCGCGAGCCGGCGGCCGGTGGAGATGTTGGGCGACAGCGCCAGCAGCGGCATCTCGGCGCGCTCGCGCGCCACGCGCAGGCCGGTGGAGCCGGAGGCGGTCCAGGCGATCAGGGCGGCGAGGTCGAGCGTCTCGGCCACGGTGCGGGCCGCGGCGGCGATGGCGTCCGCGCCGGTCTGCTCCGGCTCGTTGCGCTGGGCGTTGATGATGGTGCGGTGGAGGATGTCGCGCTCCACCTCCTCGGCGATGCGGTTCATGGTCGCGACCGCCTCGACCGGATATTTGCCGGCGGCGCTTTCGGCCGAGAGCATCACGGCGTCGGCGCCCTCGAACACGGCGGTCGCCACGTCCGAGACCTCGGCGCGGGTCGGCACCGGGGTGGTGATCATCGATTCCAGCATCTGCGTGGCGACGACCACCGGCTTGCCGAGCTTGCGGGCGGCGCGCACGATGCGCTTCTGCAGGCCGGGCACCTTCTCCAGCGGCATCTCCACGCCGAGGTCGCCGCGGGCCACCATCAGCGCGTCGGACGCTTCCAGGATCTCGTCCAGGCGCGCCACGGCCTGCGGCTTCTCGATCTTGGACATGATCAGGGCGCGGCCGCGGGCGATCTTGCGCACCTCCGCCACGTCCTCCGGCCGCTGCACGAAGGAGACCGCAACCCAGTCGACGCCGGTGTTGACCGCGGCTTCGAGGTCGGACCGGTCCTTCTCGGTCATCGCCGAGACCGGGATCTCGGTGTCGGGCAGCGACACGCCCTTGCGGTTCGACATGCGGCCGCCGACGACCACCTCGGTCGTGGCATGGCTGGAGGAGCAGTCCAGGGCCTTCAGCCGCACCTTGCCGTCGTCGAGCAGCAGGGTGTGGCCGGGCTCGATCGCCGCCAGGATCTCCGGATGCGGCAGGTAGACCCGCGTCGTGTCGCCGGGCCGCTGGTCGTTGTCGAGGGTGAACCGGGCGCCGTTCTCCAATTCGACCGCGCCCCCCTCGAACTCGCCGATGCGCAGCTTCGGCCCCTGCAGGTCGGCGAGGATGCCGATCGGCCGGCCGTACTGGTCCTCCACCTCGCGGATGGTGGCGATCAGCTCGCGCATCCGGTCATGCGAGGTGTGGCTCATGTTGATGCGGAACACGTCGGCGCCGGCCGCAAACAGCTTGCCAATCATCTCCTTGGAGGAGGAGGCCGGGCCGAGGGTGGCGAGAATCTTGACCTTTCGCTGACGGCGCATGCGGAATTTCTCTATCTCTACGGGCGGTGTCTGGGGATCAGCGGCATTGTGCGCCGCAGCAGCGAACGAAACAACCTCAGCGCCATATGACGGCAGGTGCGTAACAAATGGGCAACACCGGCGTCAATGCGACGCCGCCCGTTCCCGGCCGGACCTTAGCGGCGGTCAGGGTGGCGGGGAAGCGCCCGGTGTCGCGGGCGCGGGCGGCTGCGCCCCGGGCGATCCCGCCGGCGAGGGCGGCACGTCGGCCGGGGCGCTCGACTTGGGCTTGGCGCCGGCCTGGGCCTGCTCGGAGAGCTGCACGGTCCAGCTCTTCTGCTCGGCGGAATCGATCTCGAAGAAGCCGGTGCGGTCATAGCCGCGCGCCAGGCAGTTCTCGAAGCCGCGGATGGTGAATTCCTTCTCGCGCGTGCACATGAAGGACTTGCCGCTCCACTCGCCGCCCTGGTCGTAGTCCACGGCGTAGAGATAATAATAGCGGGCGGTGAGCTGGCCCTTGAGGATGGTCTCGCAGCTGCGCGCCGAGACGTTCCACCAGCCTTCCGTCAGCCAGCCCTCCTTGTCGCGATAGCCGATGGCCACGCCGACGCGGCTGCCGGTGTTGTTGCACAGGCGGAAATCGGCCAGCGCCGGGGTCACGCCGCCGAAGGAGGCGAGCGTCAGGACCGTGCCGCCGAGGAGCAGGAAACGAAGCATCACGGCGCGACGTTGAGCGAAGGTTCGGCCATGTGTCAACAGGAACACGAACGCCGATGCCGCCATGCTTCAGGCCGCGGTTCCGTCGACCAGGATCACCCTGAGATCGTTGACGTTGGTGAAGGTCGGGCCGGGCGCGACGAGGTCGCCGAGCGCCTCGAAGAACCCGGTGGAATCATTGTCGGCCAGGCTCCCGGCGGGATCGAGTCCGCGGGCGCCGGCGCGGGCGAGCGTGGTCTCGTCGACGACGGCGCCGGCCGGGTCGGTCGCCGCGCCGGCGCCGCCGTCGGTGCCGTCGGTGTCGGCGGCGAGGGCGCTGACGCCGGCAAGGCCGCCGAGCTCGACCGCGAGGGCGAGGGCGAACTCCTGGTTCGGCCCGCCCCGCCCCTGGCCGCGGATGGTCACCGTCAGCTCGCCGCCGGAGAGGATGGCGGTGCGCCCGCCGCGCGCCAGCGCCTCGCGGGCGAGCCGGGCCTGCGCCGCCGCGACCTCGCGCGCCTCGCCCTCCAGGTCGGCGCCGAGCACCAGCGGCACATAGCCCTGCGCGGCCGCCGCGGTGGCGGCCGCCGCGAGCATCTCGGCCGGCGTCATCACGATGCGGAACGCGCTGCGGGCGAACACCGGATCGCCGGGCTTGGGCGTCTCGTTCGCCGGGTCCTCGAACAGGGCCCGCGCCGCGCCGAGCGGGGTGGCGTAGCGCTCGGCGATGGCGAGGGCCTCGGCATTGCTCACCGGGTCGGCCACCGTCGGCCCCGAGCCGATCACGGCGGGGTCGTCGCCCGGCACGTCGGAGATGGCCAGCGTCAGGAGCCGCGCCGGATGCGCGGCCCGCGCCAGCCGGCCGCCCTTGATGCGCGACAGGCGCTTGCGGATGGCGTTGATCTCGTCGATCGCCGCGCCCGAGCGCAGGAGATGACGGGTGATGGCGCGCTTTTCCTCCAGGGTCAGCGCTCCCGCCGGCGCCACCCAGTTGGCCGAGGCGCCGCCGGAGAGCAGCACCAGCACCAGGTCGTCCGGGCCGGCCGCGGCCGCCAGGTCCAGCGCCTGCCCGGCGCCGGCGACGCTGCCGGCGTCCGGCACGGGATGGCCGGCCTCGATCATCGGCAGGCGCTCCAGCGGACGGCCATAGCCGTGGCGGGCGACGGCGAGGCCGGCGATGCGGGCGGGATCGACGCCCCGTTCGCGGTAATGCGCCTCGGCGACCTCGGCCATGCTGCCGCCGGCCTTGCCGGCCGCCAGCACGATCAGCCGTCCGTTCGGCGGCGCCTCCGGCAGGTGCGGCGGCAGGCAGCCGGCGGGGTGGGCGGCGGCGACGGCCGCGCCGAAGATCGCCTCGAGCGCCGCGCGCCTTGCCTGAATACCGGTCTCGCTCACGTCACTGCCTCCCCAAGCTTGCGGCGGGATTGCCGCGCCGCCCCTATTTCGGCCGGGCGATCCAGATGCCGGCCAGGATGATCAGGCCGCCGGCGGCCTGCAGCGGCGTCACCGCCTCGGCCAGCACCAGCCAGCCCAGCCCGGCCGCCGCCAGCCCCTCCAGGAAGATCACCAGGGAGGAGAACATCGCCGGCAGCGAGCCGAGCGCCACGGTGAGCAGCCCCTGGCCGCCGACATGGCTGACCCAGGCGAGCGCGATCAGCACCGCCCAGCCCTGCAGGCTCGCCGGAAGCAGGGGCTGGCCGAGAGCCAGCGCGGCGCCGATGGCGACCGCCGCGAGGACGGCGGCCATGACGAGGCTCATGTGGAAGGTCGCGCGGGCCGCCCGATGGCGCTTGCGGGCCTGCTCGACCGCCAGGAAATAGGCGCCGAAGAACATTCCCGTCCCCGCCGCCAGCCCGTCGCCCACGAGATGCTCCGGCGCGAAGGCGAAGGACTGCCAGACCAGCGCCAGGCCGCCCAGCAGGCAGAGCGCCAGGCCCGCCAGCGCCGCCGCGTCGACCTGCCGGCGATAGGCGAGCCAGCCGAAGATCACCACCCAGACCGGCGCGGTCGTGGCGAAGAACGTGGCGTTGGCGACGCTCGTGTGCAGGATCGAGAGGTGCCAGAAGAACAGGTCGCCGGCGAAGAACAGGCCGGCCGCGACCACGGGCGCGGAGAATCGCGGGCCGGCATCCGCGGGCCCGCTGGCATGGGCGTCCTCGATGCGCATCCAGGCATAGAGCACCGGCAGGGCGAGGAGGACGCGGAAGAAGGCGCTGGCGAAGGGGCCGACATCGGCGAGGCGCACGAAGATCGGCGAGGCGCCCATGGCGAGGGCGCCGCCGATCAGCGCCGCGAAGGCAGGCCAGGGGGCGCCGCGCGCCGGCGCGCCGTCATCGAGCGCCGTGGCCATGTCTGTCTCGAAGCGCGCGGATCATGTCGGGAAGCGATCGCCGGTGGAAATTCGCGGCTAGCTCTATGGCACGGCGCGCCCGGCGTCACTATGCTCGCGGCTTCGTGTGACATTCCGTCCCCGGTTCATCTCGTGACGTCCAGCTTCGAGCCTGTCGAAACCATCGCGGGCGATGCCGCATCCGGCCTTCTCCTCCTCTGCGACCACGCCTCCAATGCCCTGCCGGCCGAGTATGGCTCGCTCGGCCTGCCGCTGGGCGAGCTCGGGCGCCATATCGGCTATGACATCGGCGCGGCCCGCGTCACCCGGGCGCTCGCCGCCCGGTTCGGCGCGCCGGCGGTGATGACGCGCTATTCCCGCCTGCTGATCGATCCCAACCGCGGCGCCGACGACCCGACGCTGGTCATGCGCCTGTCCGACGGCGCGCTGGTGCCGGGCAATGCCCGGGCCGACGCCGCCGAGATCGCCCGCCGCATCGAGCGCTTCCACCGGCCCTACCATGCGGCGATCGACGCGGCGCTCGACCGCACGCTGGCGCAGGGCATCGTGCCGCTGGTCTTCTCCGTGCACTCCTTCACCCCGGTCTGGCGCGGCGTGCAGCGGCCCTGGCACGTCACCGTCCTGTGGGACAAGGACCCGCGGGTGGCGCAGCCGCTGATCGCGCATTTCCGCCGGGACCCGGCCCTGATCGTCGGCGACAACGAGCCCTATGACGGCTGCCTGGAGGGCGACACGCTGTACCAGCACGCCACCATGCGCGGCCTGCCGCATGCGCTGATCGAGCTGCGCCAGGACCTCGTCGGCAGCGAGGCCGGCGCTCTCGGCTGGGCCGCCCGGGTGGGCGACGCGCTGGTGCCGCTCCTCGCCGATCCCGCGGTGCGCCGCATCGAGCATCACGGCTCGCGCGCCGGCCCCTGAGAGACCGCTCCGAGCGCCCCGCCTCTTGACCCCGCCCGCCCTTATCCGCCACATCCCCGGGGAGCAGCGCTGCGGCCGGGCCGTGGGCCCGTCGGCAGCGTTCTGCCATGACATTGCGATTCCTCGGGATTTTTCAGGTCTGCGCTGGAAGCGGGGCCGGGATCCCGCCCAGCCTGATTCTATGGAGGCTCATTCATGACCGACGCCACGTCCGTCGCCGCCGACCAGCTCAAGTCGATCGTCGAGCGCATCGAGCGCCTCGAGGAGGACAAGAGGGCCATCGCCGACGACATCAAGGAAGTCTATGGCGAGGCGAAGGGCAACGGGTTCGACGTCGCGATCCTGCGCAAGATCATCGCGCTGCGCAAGAAGCCGGCGGACGAGCGAGCGGAGGAAGACGCGATCCTGGAGCTCTATCTCCAGGCGCTCGGCATGCCGGGCTGACGGCGGCTGCCCAGAACCTGGGCGGGCCCTGCCTGGAATTCGCCCAGGCGCGGCTGCCGTTCCGGCTTTTCCCGGCGACGACGCTGTGACAAGAATCGCCGGTTGCCCGGAATCGCGGCGGCGAGGGAGGCTCGGCATGAACGCATATCACAGGATCCTCGGCGGCCTGGCGCTGGCCGCGACGATCGCCGGCATGCCGGCGGCGGCGCTCGCCCATACCGGCGTCGGCGCCGTCCACGGCTTCGCGCCCGGCTTCCTGCACCCGCTGACCGGCATCGACCATATCCTCGCCATGGTGATGGTCGGCGTCTTCGCCTGGCAGCTCGGCGGGCGGGCCCTCTGGCTGGTGCCGGCGGCCTTCGTCACGCTGATGGCGGCGGGCGGGGCGCTGGGCGTCGCCGGCATTCCGGTGCCCTTCGTCGAGGTCGGCATCGCCCTTTCGGTCGTCGTGCTCGGCGCCGTGGTGGCGCTCGGCCTGCGGGCGCCGCTCGCCGTCGCCATGGGCCTCGTCGGCCTGTTCGCCATCTGCCACGGCCATGCCCATGGCGCGGAGATGCCGGAGGACGCCGGCGGCCTCGCCTATGGCGTGGGCTTCATGCTCGGCACCGCGCTGCTGCACATGGCCGGGCTCGGCCTCGGCTTCCTGATCGGCCGCGCGGGGGACCGGCACGGCCCGCTCATCGTCCGCTCGGTCGGCGGCCTGGCGGCACTGGCGGGCGTTGTCCTGCTCGGCGGCGTGGCCTGATCCGCCGCCGCCTGCCGGCGGCAAGGCCGGCGCGGTTGCCAAATCCCGCCATTGCCCGCATATCGCGGTGAACAACAGCGGGATTCCCCCATGGTTCGCATCCGCCCATCCCGGGCCGAGGACTTCGCCGACCTGCTCGATATCTGGCGCAGGTCGGTCCGCGCGACCCATCATTTCCTCGCCGAGAAGGACTTCGTCGAGATCGAGGCGCTCGTCGCCACCAGCTATCTGCCCAGCAACACGGTCTGGGTGGCGGTGAACGAGGCGGGGCGCCCGCTCGGCTTCATGGGGTTGTCGCAGGCGCATATCGACACGCTGTTCGTCGATCCCGACATGCGTGGACAAGGCGTCGGCACCCTGCTGATCGACCATGCGCAGGAACGGGCCGACACGCTCACCGTCGACGTCAACGAGCAGAACGACCAGGCGGTCGGCTTCTACCAGCATCGCGGCTTTTGCCGCATCGGCCGCTCGGACGTCGACGGCGACGGCCGGTCCTATCCGCTCCTGCATCTCAGGCGCGCCGGCTGAGCTGCCGAGACGCCGTCCTTGACTGCGGGCGCCCGGGCTGTATAAGCACAGCCAGCGCGCGGCCTTCGGGCCGCGTGTATTTTTTCATGGGCATGCCGATCGGATGCGGTCGGCGGCCCCCCATCAACCGACTGAAAAAGCCGGCGACATCGACTTCAGGTCGATGACAGCCGGGACCGAACGAGGAGCAATCATGTTCGCAGTCATCAAGACCGGCGGTAAGCAATACCGCGTCAACCCCGACGACGTGGTCTCCGTCGAGAAGCTCGAAGGCGCGATCGGCGACACCGTCGTGTTCCCCGAGATCCTGATGGTCGGCGGCGAAGCCGGCCTGTCGCTCGGCACGCCCACCGTCGCCGGCGCCACGGTCAAGGCCGAGATCGTCGAGCAGACCCGCGACGACAAGGTCATCGCCTTCAAGAAGCGCCGCCGCCAGAACTCCAAGCGCAAGATCGGCCATCGCCAGCACCAGACCGTGGTGCGCATCGCCGAGATCCTGCTGGGCGGCGCCAAGCCGGCCGCCAAGGCGGCGAAGGCCGAGCCCAAGGCTGCGGCACCGGCCGCGGCCGCCGCGGTTGCCGACGTCCCGGCCGCCGGCGGGCTCGACGCCTCCAACCTCTCGCTGATCTCGGGCATCGGCCCGACCATCGAGAAGAAGCTGCGCGCCGCCGGCGTGACCAGCTGGAACGAGATCGCCGCCTGGACCGAGGCCGACATCGCCAAGTGGGACGAGGAGCTGGCGCTCCACGGCCGCGCCGCGCGCGAGGAATGGGTCGAGCAGGCCAAGGAGCTCCTGGCCGGCAAGCCGCCGCGCGCCAAGGTCGACCAGGCCGAGCAGGCGTCCGGCAAGGATCTGTGAGCCGACGGCTCGGGCCGAGGCCCGGGCTTTTTCGATCGACGGGGTCGACAATGCCTGCGCAATCGGGCATTGTCCGGCCAATTCCCATTTTTCTCGCCCCGTCAGCACGGCGGCGTTTCAGGATTCGAGGGCTGTATCATGGCTCATAAAAAAGCGGGCGGTTCGACGCGCAACGGGCGCGACTCCGACGGCCGCCGTCTCGGCGTCAAGAAGTTCGGTTCGGAAGCGGTCATCGCCGGCAACATCATCGTGCGCCAGCGCGGCACCAAGTGGCATCCCGGCGTGAACGTCGGCATGGGCAAGGATCACACCCTCTTCGCCCTTATCGACGGCCGAGTCGCCTTCCGCACGAAAGTCGACGGCCGAACCTACGTCAACGTCGTACCGGCCATTGCGGCCCAAGCAGCAGAATAACCCGGCGGAATGACCAACACTCCGCCGGTTCCATCGAACCGGCGGACCTGAGAACGACCCGGCTGGCCGGGTTCCAGGGTGCAAGCAGGGGCGGTGGAAAAAAATCCACAAGCCCCTTTTTCATGCCCGGAGCCTGGCCATGAGTGACGCCTTAAGCGAATTCGCCGCGATCGAGATCGAGACGGCGCGCCTCGTCCTGCGCCTGCCGGAGCCCGGCGACGCTGCCCGCATCGCCGAGCTCGCGGGCGACCATGCCGTCGCCTCGATGACGGCCCGCATCCCCCACCCCTATCACCTGGCCGACGCGGAGAGCTATATCCGCTCGTCGGCCGAGAATCGCCGCAAGGGCCGGGCCCTGGTGCTGGCCGTGACGCGGCGGGGCGACGGGGCGCTGATCGGCTGCACTGGCCTCAATATCGGCGAGAAGGTCTCGGCCGAGATCAGCTACTGGACGGGCCGCCCCCATTGGGGCCACGGCTTCGCCACCGAGGCCGCCCGTGCCCTGATCGACCACGCCTTCGAGACCACGCGCATCGAGGCGGTCACCGGCGCCTGCCGCGTCATGAACGACGCCTCCCGGCGCGTCCTGGAGAAATGCGGCCTGCACTACGTCACCTCGGGCCTCGCCCCGGCCCCGGCCCGCGGCGGCGCCATGCCGGTCGACCGCTTCCGCCTGTCGCGGCGCGACTGGGAGAGCTTCAAGGCCTGGCGCCCGGCGACGGTGCGGACCCGTCTCGGCACGCCCGAGCCCGAGGCGGCCTGAACCGCACCGGCCTGCCGACCATCGCGGCACGCCCGATTCGGCCGCAAGAACCGGATCGCCTCCGCCGGACCGGCATGGTCCTGCTCGTCCTCGGATCCACGACCCGAGGACGCGGCGCATGCCACCGGAGCCCGAGACATCCCTGCCGCCGACGTTCCGGCGGATCGCCTGGTCCAACCTCGCGGCCCAGCTTTCCGAGCAGATGGCGCTGGCCGCCGCGCCGCTCGTCGCCGTCCTGCGGCTCGGGGCCGGTGCCGCCGAGACCGGCCTGCTGCAGACCGCGCAGACGCTGCCCTTCCTCTTGCTGTCGCTCCCGGCCGGCGTCATGGCGGACCGGGCGTCGCGGCGTCGGCTGATGGTGGGATCGGAAGCGCTGCGAGCGCTCTCCCTCGTCGCCGTCCTCGTCCTGGCGGCACAGGGCGGGCTGACCCTGCCCGTCCTCGCGGCGCTCGGCTTCCTCGGCGCGCTCGGCACCGTCTGCTACAGCGTCACGGCGCCGGCGCTGGTCGCGGCGTTGGTTCTCCGGGACCAGCTCGCCGCCGCCAACCGCTGGCTGGAGCTGGCGCGCAGCATCGCCTATGCCGCCGGCCCCGCCGTCGGCGGCGCCATCGTCGGCTGGACCGGCGCGCCCGCCGCCTACGCCCTGGCGACCGGGCTTTCCCTCGCCGCCGTCGTCCTGCTCGCCGGCCTGCCGGATCACAGGGCCACGGCGGGATCGCGGCGCCATCCGCTGCACGACCTCGCCGAAGGCGCGGCGTTCGCCATGCGCCATCCCCTGCTGCGCCCCATCCTCGGCACGGCCGTGGTCTTCAACATCGCCTGGTTCGTCCTCCAGGCCGTCTATGTCGCCTACGCCGTGCAAAGGCTCGGGCTGACGGCCGGCGGCATCGGCATGACGCTGGGCCTCTACGGCGCCGGCATGGTCACGGGCGCCCTGCTGGCGCCGCGGCTGTCGCGGCGCCTGACCTTCGGCGCCATGGTCGCGATCGGTCCGTTCGCCGGGCTCTGCGCCTCCGCCGCCATGCTGCTGACCCTCTGGCTGCCCACCGGCGTTCTGGCGGGGCTCGGCTTCTTCCTGTTCGGGGCCGGTCCGGTGTTGTGGACCATCTCGACCACGACGCTGCGCCAGGTGGTGACGCCGGCCGCCCTGCTCGGGCGCGTCTCGGCGCTGGTGATGACGGCGACCTTCGGCGCCCGGCCGGTCGGGGCGGCGATCGGCGCCTGGGTCGCCGGCCGCTTCGGCGTCGAGGCTTGCCTCGCCGTCTCGGCCGCCGGGTTCATGGTGCAGGTTCTGGTGATCTCGGCCTCGCCGGTGCCCCGGCTGCGCCATCTGCCGGAGGCGGCCTGACGGTCGGGCTCGGGACGCCGCCGGCGAGGGCCGCGGCAGCTCATGCATTTGTCGCAAAGTCCTGATCTGTGACGCGGACGGATGCCGGCGGTCGAGCGCCGGCCCGGCGACGCAGGAGCATGCCATGCGGTGGCGGACGAGACTGGTCGGCGGCCTGGTTCTGGCGGCCATGGCAGCGGCCTCGGCGTGGGCCGACGGCGCAATCCCGGTCGGGTCCGCCGAAGCGGTCGCCGATCTCGGCGGCACGGCGCTCACCGTGTTCACCTACAAGCCCGAGGGATGCACGCCGCGGGCTATGCTGCTGGTGTTCCACGGCGTGGGCCGCAATGCCGACGGTTATCGCGACCATGCGCGCCCGCTCGCGCAGAGCCTGTGCCTGCTGGTGGTCGCCCCTCGGTTCGACCAGGCCCGCTTCCCGCGCTGGCGCTACCAGGAGGGCGGCGTGATCCGGCACGGGACCGCGCAGCCCCCGCAGAGCTGGACCGGGACCTTGGCGATCGAGCTGGTGGACTGGGTGCGGCAGCGCGAGGCGGCGCCGTCCCTGCCCTATGACCTGCTCGGCCATTCGGCGGGTGCCCAGTTCGTCGACCGCCTCGCCGCCTTCGTGCCGAACCATGCGCATCGCATCGTCATCGCCAACCCGTCCACCTATGTCCGGGCGCGGCTGGACCTCGCGGCACCCTTCGGCTTTGCCGGCCTCTATCCCGGCGACGAGGCGAGCGCCGCGCTGAAGCGCTACCTCGCCGCGCCGATCACCGTGCTCCTCGGCCAGGCGGACACGCTGTCGAAGAACCTCGCGGAGAGTCCCGAGGCGCAGGACCAGGGCGCGACGCGGTATGCGCGCGGGCAATTCGTCTTCCACGAGGCCGAGCGCGTCGCCGCCGAGCACGGCTGGCCGTTCGCCTGGCGCCTGGCCGAGGTTCCCGGCGTCGGGCACGATGCCAAGGAGATGTTCGCCTCCCCGCAGGCGGCCGCCGCCCTGCAGCCCTGAGGGCGCCGCTATCGGATTGGTGGAAGCATGGCGGCGCGGGCAGGCCGCGCCGCGATCATCCGGAGGCCTTGCCATGGCTGCCCATCGCGATCTCCCGGCGGAACGGGCGGCCGAGATCGCCGCCGCAGCGCTGACGCGGGCCACGGGCGAGCCGGCGACCCTCGCCGCGATCCAGCCGCTCGGCGAGGCGGATCGGCGCAACCTGGTGCTGCGGGCGCACGCCTCGGTCGGGGCGCGCAGCCGATCCGTCATCGTCAAGGCGAGCCGGGCGAGCGGCCATGACCCCGCCGCGCCGGACGCCTTCGCCGTCTCGGGCCTCGTGCGCGAATGGGTGGCGCGGGCGCTGCTGTGCGAGGCGCCGGGCGGGGAGGGCGCCTTGCTGGCAGGAGACGCGGAGCACGGCCTGATCGTGTTCGAGGATCTCGGCCGCGCGCCGGGCTCGCTGGTCGGCCCGCTGCTGGAGGGGACGGCGGCGGTGGCCGAGGCGGCCCTCGCCTCCCATGCCGTGGCGCTCGGCCGCCTGCACGCGACGACTCTCGGCTGCGCCGGGCGGCACGCCGCCATCCTCCGGGACCTGTTCCCGGCGGCCGAGGCGCCGCGGGCGATGGGCGCGCGATGGCTGGCGGCGCCGGTCGAGGTGGCGGGCCTGTCACTGCCGGCGGACGAGCTCGACCAGGTTCGCGGGCGCATCGCCGATCCCGGACCGTGGGCGGTGCTGGTCCATGGCGATGCCTGTCCGGACAACGTCCTCCTCATCGACGGCGAGGCCTGGCTGCTCGACTTCGAGTTCTCGATGCCCGGCCATGCCCTGCTCGACGCCGGCTATTGGCGCATGGGCTTTCCCTCCTGCTGGTGCGCCGGCACGGTGCCGGGTCAGGTCGCCGACCGGATCGAGGCGACCTATCGCGGGGTGCTGGCGCCGGCCCTGCCGGAGGCGGTGGATGACCGGCTGTTCGTGGCCGAGGCGGCGCTCGTCGCCGTCGCCCGCCTCCTGATGAGCCTCGACTGGCTGATGCCGGCGGCCCTGGCCGAGGACGGGCGCTGGGGCATCGCCAGTCGCCGCAGCCGCATCCTGCACCATCTCGGCGCCGCGATCGCCGCTTGCGAACGGGCAGATGCCTTCCCGGGCAGCCGTGCCGTCATGGCGCGGTGGCACCGCCACGTCCAGGATCTCTGGCCCGGCAGCATGCCGCTCGCGCCCTATCCCGCATTCGCCCGCACGGGAGGCGCCTGACCGGGCCCGGCCGCCGCGGCCGCCGGGGACGGAAGCTGCGTCGTGTCCCAGCCCCCGCCCAGCGCCACGATCAGGCTCACCGCGGCGGCGAGGCGCTGCTCCCGGGTCGTGAGCAGCGATTCCTCGTCCGACAGCGCCGTCGCCTGCGCGGTCACCACCGTGGTGAAGGCCTGCGTGCCGGCGCGATACTCGTTGAGGGCGATCTGCACGGCCTGCTCGGCGGCGGCGACGGCCTGCGCCTGCACGCCGGCTTCCTGGGAGAGGACGCGGATGGCGGCGAGCTCGTCCTCCACCTGCTGGAAGGCGGTGAGGACGGTCTGGCGATAGGTGGCCACGCTCGCATCGTAATTGGCCTTGGCTGCCGCGACCTGGGCGGCGGTCAGGCCGCCGTTGAACAAAGTCTGGGCGATCGACAGGCCGTAGGACCAGGCGGGATTCGTGACGCCGAGCGAGCTGCGGAAGGGATCGCCGGAATAGCCGAACGCGCCCGAGAGCGAGACGCTGGGATAATAGGCCGCCATCGCCACGCCGATCTGGGCGTTCTGCTGCTGCATGGTGCGTTCCGCCCCGGCGAT
The DNA here is from genome assembly GCF_030814995.1 of Labrys wisconsinensis. Lineage (GTDB taxonomy): Bacteria > Pseudomonadota > Alphaproteobacteria > Rhizobiales > Labraceae > Labrys > Labrys wisconsinensis. Next base: position 46,613 of record NZ_JAUSVX010000030.1, read on the forward strand.
GTCGGGGCGCCGCTCCAGCAGGGCGGAGGGCAATTGCAACGGGATCGAGGGTACCGTCCTCGACAGGCCGCCGTGGGGGATCGTGAGCTGCGCCGGCGCCCGGCCGATCAGGACGGCGATGGCGTGCTCGTACTGGGCGCGGGCGACGCCGGTGTTGATCGCCTGGGCCTGGGCGGCGAGGAGCTGCGCCTTGGCGGTGATGACGTCGGAGCGGGCCGAGGTTCCCGCCGAATATTGGTTCTGGGTGATGTCGAGCGAGCGCTTGTACTGCGCCACCGTGTCGGCCAGGAGGTCGTGCAGGGCATCCGTCTCCCTGAGCTCGAAATAGGCGGTGGCGAGCGAGGACTGCATCGACAGCGTCGCGTTGGCGAGGGTTGCGGCGCTGGCCTGGGCGCCGGCGGTCTCGCCCTCGATCGTCCGCCGGACCCCGCCCCAGAGGTCGAGGGTCCAGCTCGCATTGGCTTCGGCGGTGAGCAGCGGGCCCTGGCTGGAGGAGCGCGACAGCTCCGGGTTGAGGCTCAGCGTCGGGAAGAGCTGGGCCCGGCCCTGTGCGATCAGCGCCTGCGCCTCGCGGTAATTGGCCTCGTCCGCCTTCAGGGTCTGGTTCGAGGCCGCCACCTGCGGCATCAGGGCGTCGAGCTCGGGGTCGTGGAACACCGTCCACCACTGACCCTTGGCGAAGTCGTCGCGCGGCTCGCCGAGCTTCCAGCCCTTCATCTCCTTGTATTGCGCGGGAACGATCGCGGCCGGGCGCAGGTAGTCGGGGCCGACCATGCAGCCGCCGAGGGCCAGCGTCGCCCCGGCCAGGCAGAGCCGCGCGGAGCGGGCCCCGAGCCGGATCGGCCGGCCCCCGTCCGCCGTCCATGCCGTGTCTCGAACCCTCATGATGGCCCTCCCGCGAGACCGGCACCGCGCTGCCCGAGATAGAACCGGTTCCACAGGCGGTGCAGCCAGCGGTTGAACCGGTCGAGATAGAGATAGATGACGGGCGTGGTGTAGAGGGTCAACGCCTGGCTGACGATCAGGCCGCCGACGATCGACAGGCCGAGGGGATGGCGCAGCTCCGATCCCTCGCCGGTGCCGAAGGCGAGCGGCAGCGCGCCGAGCAGCGCCGCGAAGGTGGTCATCATGATCGGCCGGAAGCGCAGCAGGCAGGCCTCGAAGATCGCCTCCGGCGGGGCGAGGCCCCGGCGCTCCGCCTGCAGGGCGAAGTCGATCATCATGATGGCGTTCTTCTTGACGATGCCGATCAGCAGGATGATGCCGATCAGGGCGATGATGGTGAACTCCATGTCGAACATCTTCATCGCGAGCAGGGCGCCGACGCTGGCGGAGGGCAGGGTCGAGATGATGGTCAGGGGATGGATGGTGCTCTCGTAGAGGATGCCCAGCACGATGTAGACGGCGATGAGGGCGGCCGCGATCAGCAGGGGCTCGTTGGCCAGGGACTGCTGGTAGGTCGCGGCGGTTCCGGCGAAGGAGCCGTGGACCGCGGCGGGCATATGGATGTCGGCCATGGCCTGCTCGATCGCGGCCTGGGCCTCGCTGAGCGCATGGCCCGGCGCCAGGTTGAAGGAGATGGTCGTCGCGACGAACGGGCCCTGGTGGTTGACCGAGAGGGGCGTCAGCCCGGCCTGGAACCGCGCGAAGGCGGCCAGCGGCACCATCGTCTCCTGGTTGGTCGACACGGAGGCGCCGGCCGAGGCGCTGGCATTGCCGACCGTCGCGATCGAGTTGATCGCCAGGTTGCGGGCGGAATCGGCGGCGATGGTCGCGGCCGTCGTGGTCGTCACCGTCGAGGCCGAGAACGTGCCCGCCGCGGCGTTGGTGCTCTGGGTGCCCGAGGGATTGGCGCCCGAGGTCGAGACCCAGATGTCCCTGAGCGTCTCCGGCGACTGCCAGTAGCGCGGCTCCACCTCCATCACCACGTGGTACTGGTTGAGGGCGCTGTAGATCGTCGACACCTGCCGCTGGCCGAAGGCGTCGTAGAGCGTGTTGTCGATGGCGTTGAGCGTCAGGCCGAGGCGCGCCACCGTCGGCCGGTCGATGACGAGGTCGGTCTCGAGGCCGCCCTGCTGCTGGTCGGAATTGACGTCGGTGATGACGCCGATCCGCTGCATCGCTTCGGTCAGGCGCGGCGCCCACTCGTTGAGGACCTTGGTCTCGTCGGCCTGCAGCGTGAACTGGTAGGCCGCGTTGCTCTGGCGCCCGCCGGTGCGCAGGTCGGCCGCCGGCTGCAGGAACAGCCGCGCGCCGGGCACCTGCGCCAGCTTGCCGCGCAGCCGGCCGACCACCATGTCGGCCGAGATGCCGCGCTCGGCCAGGGGCTTGAGCGAGATGAACATGAAGCCGGAATTGGTCTGGCGCCCGCCGGTGAAGCCCATGACGTTGTCCACCGCCGGATCGGCCTGGACGATGGTCTGGAGCTGCGTGAACTTCTGCGCCATCGCCTGGAAGGAGATGCTCTGGTCGGCCTGGATGCCGCCGATCAGCAGGCCGGTGTCCTGGGCCGGGAACAGGCCGTAGGCGATGTCGGAGAAGAGATAGACGTTGAGGCCGATGGTGGACAGGAGCACGAGCGCCACCAGCAGCGAGTGGCGCAGCGCCACCGCGAGGGTCCGGCTGTAGAAGGACTGCATGGCCTCGAAGCCGCGCTCGGTCACCCGGTAGAACCAGCCGTTGGAATGGTCGGCGGGGTTGGGCAGGAAGCGCGAGCACATCATCGGCGTCGCGGTGAGCGAGATGAACAGCGAGATGGCCACGGCCATCGACAGGGTGATGGCGAACTCGCGGAACAGCCGGCCGATGATCGAGCCCATCAGCAGGATGGGCAGGAACACCGCCACCAGCGAGATGCTGATCGAGACCACGGTGAACCCGACCTCGCGCGCCCCGACGAGCGCAGCCTCGAGGCGCGTCGCCCCCAGCTCCATATGGCGGGCGATGTTCTCCAGGACGACGATGGCGTCGTCGACCACGAAGCCGGTCGAGATCGTCAGCGCCATCAGCGACAGGTTGTCCAGGCTGAAGCCGAGGAGGTACATCGCTCCGAACGTGCCGATGATCGAGACCGGCACCGCGATGCTGGGGATGGCGGCCGAGCGCAGGTTGCGCAGGAACACGAAGACGACGAGCGTGACCAGGGCGACCGACATGATCAGCGTGTGCTCGGTGTCGGTCAGCGAGGTGCGGATCGTCTTGGAGCGGTCGAGCCCGATGCTGAGGGTGACGTCGCCGGGCAGCGCGGCGGCCATGCGCGGCAGCTCGGCCTTCACCGCGTCGACCGCCTCGATGATGTTGGCGCCCGGCTGGCGGTAGAGGATGACCAGCACCGAGGGCTTGCCGTTGGCCAGGCCCGCGTTGCGCAGGTCCTCCACCGAATCGTCGACATGCCCGAGATCCGTGAGGCGCACCGCCGCGCCGTTGCGGTAGGCGACCACCAGGTCGCGGTATTGCGCGGCCCGGCTCGCCTGGTCGTTGGTGTAGATCTGGTAGTGGAAGTCCTTGGTTTCGACCGCGCCCTTGGGGCTGTTGGCGTTGGCCGAGGCGAGGGCGGCGCGCACGTCCTCCAGGCCGATGCCGTACTTGAACAGGGCGCCGGGATTGAGCTCGACGCGCACGGCCGGCAGGGCGCTGCCGCCGACGTCGACCTCGCCGATGCCCTTGAGCTGGGACAGGCTCTGCTGCAGCACGTTCGAGGCCGCGTCGTAGAGCTGTCCCTGGGTGCGGGTCGGCGAGCTCAGGGCGACGACCATGATCGGCGAATCCGCCGGGTTGATCTTGTGGTAGGTCGGGTTGGCGCGCAGGCTGGTCGGCAGGTCCGCCCGGGCGGCGTTGATCGCCGCCTGGACGTCGCGCGCCGCCCCGTCGATGTCCCGGTCGAGCCCGAACTGCAGCGTCACCCGGGTGTTGCTCAGCGAGCTCTGCGAGGTCATCTCGGTGACGTCGGCGATCTGGCCGAGATGGCGTTCGAGCGGAGCGGCGACGGTGGCGGCCATGGTGTCCGGGCTGGCGCCGGGCATGGTCGCCAGCACCGAGATGGTGGGAAAGTCGACCTGGGGGAGCGGGGAGACCGGCAGCTGGCCGAAGGCGAAGGCGCCCGCCAGCGCGATGCCGATGGTCAGGAGCGTCGTGGCCACCGGCCGGCGGATGAACAGGGCGGAGAGGTTGCTGCTCACGGCGCCCCCGCCACGGCCGGGCCCGGCGCCACCGAGGGGCTGAGCCGCTCGAACATCAGGTAGATCACCGGGGTGGTGAACAGGGTCAGCACCTGGCTCACCGTCAGGCCGCCGACGATGGCCAGGCCGAGCGGGTGACGCAGCTCCGAGCCGACGCCGGTGCCCAGCATCAGCGGCAGGGCGCCGAACATCGCCGCCATCGTCGTCATCAGGATCGGGCGCAGCCGGAGCAGGCAGGCCTGGTGGATCGCCTCGCGCGGGCTCTTGCCCTCGCTGCGTTGCGCATCGAGCGCGAAGTCGATCATCATGATCGCGTTCTTCTTGACGATGCCGATCAGCAGCACGATGCCGATGATGCCGATCACGTCGAGGCCGGCGCCGGCGATCATCAGCGCCAGCAGCGCGCCGATGCCGGCGGAGGGCAGGGTCGAGAGGATGGTGACCGGGTGGATGAAGCTCTCGTAGAGCACGCCCAGGACGATGTACATGGTCGCCACCGCCGCGAGCAGCAGCATGAGCTCGTTGGACAGCGAGGCCTGGAAGGCCAGGGCCTCGCCCTGGAAGCTGGTGGTGAAGCTCGCGGGCAGGCCGATATCGGCCTCGGCCGCGCGGATCGCGTCGACGGCGGCGCCGAGCGAGGCGCCGGGCGCCAGGTTGAAGGAGATGGTCGCGGCCGGCGACTGGCCGAGATGGGAGATCTGCAGCGGCGAGGTCTGGACGGTGGTGGTGCTGATCGCCGACAGCGGGACCTGCCCGGTCGTCGAGGCCGAGGACGGCAGGTAGATCGAGCCGAGCGAGGTGACCGACTGCTGCAGCGTCGGATCGGCGTCGAGGATGACGCGGTACTGGTTCGACTGGGTGAAGATGGTGGAGATGATGCGCTGGCCGAAGGCGTCGTAGAGCGCGCTGTCGACGGTCGCCGGCGTGATGCCGAAGCGCGCCGCCGTGGCCCGGTCGATGGTGAGATAGGCGGCGAGGCCGTTCTGCTGCATGTCGCTGGCGACGTCGGTGATCTCGGGCACCGTTTCCAGCCGCGCCAGCAGCTGCGGCGTCCAGGTCTGCAACTGGCCGAGGTCCTGGTTCTCCAGGGTGAACTGGTACTGCGTCGCGCTGACCGTGGTGTCGATCGACAGGTCCTGCACCGGCTGCATGTAGAGCGCGATGCCGGCGACGCCGGCGGTCTCGGCCTGCAGCCGGCGGATGATCTCGCTGGCGCTGGCCTCCCGCTCGTCGTGCGGCTTCAGGTTGATCAGGAAGCGGCCCGAGTTCAGCGTGACGTTGGAGCCGTCGACGCCGATGAACGAGGACAGGCTGACGACGTCGGGGTCCTTCAGGATGGCGTCCGCCAGGGCCTGCTGGCGCTCGGCCATCGCGGTGAAGGAGGTGGTCTGCGCCGCCTGCGTCACCCCCTGGATCAGGCCGGTGTCCTGGATGGGGAAGAACCCCTTGGGGATGACGGTGTAGAGGTAGGCGGTGAGGGCGAACGTGGCCAGGGCCACGAGCAGCGTCACGGCCTGGTTGTCGAGCACCACGTCGAGGGCGCGGCTGTAGAGGCGCACGAGGGTCTGGAAGAAGCGTCCGCCGCTGGCATGGGCCTGGCCGCCCTCGCCGGGCTCGCTCGGCTTCAGCAGCTTGGCACAGAGCATCGGCACCAGCGTCAGCGACACCAGGGCCGAGATGACGATCGTGACGGCGAGCGTGATGGCGAACTCGTGGAACAGGCGCCCGACCACGTCGCCCATGAACAGGAGCGGGATCAGCACGGCGATCAGCGAGATCGTCAGCGAGATGATGGTGAAGCCGATCTGCTCCGAGCCCTTCAGCGCCGCCTCGACCGGCGTCTCGCCCATCTCGAGGAAGCGGGCGATGTTCTCGATCATCACGATGGCATCGTCGACGACGAAACCCGTGGCGATGGTCAGCGCCATCAGCGAGAGATTGTCGAGACTGAAGCCGAGCTCGTACATCACGGCCAGGGTGCCGACCAGCGAGAGGGGCACCGACAGGCTCGGGATGAACGTCGCCGGGATGTTGCGCAGGAACAGGAAGATCACCAGCACGACCAGGCCGACGGCCAGGGCGAGCTCGAACTCGACGTCGGTCACCGAGGCGCGGATGGTCACGGTCCGGTCGGTGAGCGGGGTGATGGTGATCGAGGCCGGGATCGAGGCCTCGATCGCGGGCAGCAGCGCCTTGATGCTGTCGACGACCTCGATGACGTTGGCGCCGGGCTGACGCTGGACGTTGACGATCAGCGCCGGCGTCCGGTTCATCCAGGCCGAGAGCTTGGCGTTCTCGGCCGCCTGCTCGACGGTGGCGACGTCCCCGAGCTTGATCGGCGCACCGTTGCGGTAGGCGATCACCGCATCGATATAGTCCTTCGGATCCCTGATCTGGTCGTTGGCGTTGATCGCGGAGGACTGCGCCGGCCCGTCGAAATTGCCCTTCGGCGTGTTGACGTTGAGGTTGCCGATCGTGGTGCGCAGGTCGTCGAGGTTGAGGCCGTAGGCGGCCAGCGCCCGCGGGTTGGCGTGGATGCGCACGCTCGGGCGCTGGCCGCCGGAGATCGACACCAGGCCGACGCCCGGCAGCTGCGACAGCTTCTGGGCGATGCGCCCCTCGACGATGGCCTCCACGTCGGTGAGCTTGAGGGTCTGCGAGGTCACGCCGAGGGTGAGGATCGGCGCGTCCGCCGGATTGACCTTGGCATAGATCGGCGGCGCCGGCAGGTCGGACGGCAGGAGGTTGCCGGCCGCGTTGATCGCCGCCTGCACTTCCTGCTCGGCGATGTCGAGGCCGATGTCGAGGCCGAAGCGCAGGGTGATGACCGAGGCGCCGGCCGAGCTCTGCGAGGCCATCTGCGCCAGGCTCGGCATCTGTCCGAACTGCCGCTCCAGCGGCGCGGTGACCGAGGAGGTCATCACTTCCGGACTGGCGCCGGGGTAGAAGGTCTGCACCTGGATGGTGGGATAGTCGACCTCCGGCAGGGCCGAGAGCGGCAGGAAGCGATAGGCCACGACCCCGACCAGGAGGATGGCCACCATCAAGAGCGAGGTGGCGACCGGCCGCTCGACGAACAGGCGCGAGGGGTTCATGGCTGCAGCTCCCCCGGCATGGGCGTCACGGTCCCGGGGCGGGAGCGCCCTGGTCCTGGCCCTGGGGGCGGCGATGCTTGTGCTGGCCGGCCTGCCCCGGGTCCTGGCCGGGCGCGGCGTGCTGCCCGTCCGGGGCCGGCGCGGCTCCACCGGTCCCGGCATGGCCGGACCCGTTGCGCACCTGGACCTTGGCGCCCTCGCGCAGCCGGTCGGCGCCGTCGATCACCACCTTCTCGCCGACGGCGAGGCCCGATGTGATCGCGGTGTGATCGGCATCGGCCGGCCCGATGACGATCTTGCGCACGGTGACCGTGTCGTCGTCCTTGACGACATAGGCGAAATTGCCCTGCGGCCCGAGCTGGACGGCGGCGTTCGGCACCACCACCGCGTCCCGCAGCGTGTCGACCAGCAGGCTCACGTTGACGAACTGGTTGGGGAACAGGGCCCCGTCGTCGTTGGCGAACATCGCCCGGATCTTGAACGTGCCCGTCGTCGTGTCGATCTGGTTGTCGGTCGTGGAGACGGATCCCGTGGCGAGCTGCTTGACATTGGCCCGGTCGAACACCGTCACCGGCAGGCTCGCCCCGCTCTTCAGCCGGGCCGCGATCTGCGAGAGGTTGTCCTCCGGCGTGGAGAAGATGACGCTCATCGGCTGGATTTCGGTGATGATGACGATGCCGTTGGTGTCGGTGACCTGGACATAGTTGCCGGCGTCGACCTGGCGCAGGCCGACCCGCCCGCCCACCGGCGCCACGATGTGGCAATAGGCGATGTTGAGCTTGGCGGCATCGATCTGCGCCTGGTCGGTCGAGATGGCGGCCTGGTCCTGCGTCACCAGGAACTTCTGGTCGTCGATCTGCTGGGTGGCGATCGAATCCTGCCGGCCGAGCTTCTGGTAGCGCGCGAGGTCGGCCTGCGCCTGGGCGAGGAGGGCGGTGTCCTTGGCGAGCTGGCCCTGGTACTGCTCCAGGGTCGCCTGGTAGGGGCGCTGGTCGATCTGGGCGAGGAAGTCGCCGGCCTTGACCATCTGGCCTTCGGTGAAGCCGATCTGCTGCAGCGTGCCGGCGATCTGCGTGCGCACCGTCACGGTCGCGAGCGAGGTCACGGTGCCGAGCGCGTTGATCACCAGCGGGATGTCGCCCTTGGCTGCCTCGGCGTCCCGGATCGTCTGGGGCGGCAGGCCGGCGCCGCGGCCGCCGCCGCGTCCGGCACCGGGAGACGGCGCGACCTCCGGCGTGGGTTTCTCGAGCTGCTCCCAGGCGAAGAGGCAGGCGATCCCCACGACGAGCGCGAGCAGCCACTTGACAATGCCACGACGTCTGGGCGGCTTCGGGCGGCCCAGCGGCACTGTCAGTGGTGCAGTCTTGCTGCGCGCAAGATCGACGCGTTCGTCCATCGGACTGCCTCGAAAGTCTCCCGCAGCTTTGGGAGGCAGTTATGGCTCAAGTAGGGACGTCGTGTTTCCGAATGTTTCTTCGGGTTTTCAAGTTCTTGCCCGAATCGCTGCGGCTGCGGGGCGGCAGGGCTCGGCCGGAACCGGGCATCGGCGCCCGGTGATTAGGGGCGATCAGGTGACGGAGGCCTGGGCCTGCGCGATCCTGAGGTCGCTCCACGGCTTGGGCGCGGAAGGCGCCGCCTTGATGCTCCGGATGTCGGTGCCGAGGCCCGCGGTCAGCTCGACCGCTCCGGCATGGGTGCGCACGTTCACCACGCCATGCTCGACGAACACGCCGAAGCTGCCCTCGCTCGGGCCGGCGAAGAACTTGGTGCCGCGTGCCGCGATCAGGCCGAAAGGGGTGGCGACGTCCAGCGGGCCGGATTGCGGCTCGTCCGGCCGGTCGAACAGCATGGCGCCGCGCTCCAGCACCAGATCGCCGCCGCGGTCGACCAGGAACTTGTCGATGCGCACCCGCGTGCGCTCGCCGAGCAGGAGCCGCGTCGCCTCGCCGAGCCTGACGCCGAGCCGCGCCCCGGTGCCGGTGCCGAGCGTGTCGTCGATGAACACCTTGGCGCCGACGGCAAGCGTCCGCTTCTGGCCGCGCAGCACGCCGGTCGACGTGCCCGTGGCGGCCTCGACCGTGCCGGCCTCGATGATCTGCAGGTCGGCCTGGGCCGCCAGCGGTGAGATGCCCATCAGGCCGACGCCGATCAGGACGCTGCGACGATCGATGAGCATGCGCGATCCTCTGGTTTCCTCGCGCGGGGAAGATTCCCCGCGCGAGGCCGTCATGTGGTTCCTAGCACAGGTCGTGCGGCTTGCCGATGTGTCGTTACGCACAATCCGCACGCCGCCGACCCCGGACGGAAGAGATGGTCCGGCCGGTCAGTAGCAGACCCTCTTCTTGCGATAGTAGTAGCGGTAAGTATAGGGGTCGTAATACCGCACCCGGCGCCAGTAGCAATTGGAGTAGTAGCCGGCGGGCTGGGCGGTGACGCCGAGGTCGAGGCCATCCCGGCTCAGCGGGTTGGCGAGGCCGCCGGCGGCGGCGCCGCTCGCGGCCGCGGCCGAGACGGCCGCCGCGGCGCAGGCGGAGAGGACGAGGGTTCGCAGAGACATCGAGGACTCCATGTCACAGGGGTAGAGGACGTTCGTGCTGCCCGGATCCGTGGCGTGCCTGCGGTCAGTCGCAGACCCGCTCGCGGCGGTAGGAGTAGCGGTTGTAGTAGTCGTCGTAATACCGCACGCGCCTGTAGTAGCAGTGCTGATAGCTCGGCTGCTGGTAGTAGCGTGGCTGGTAGGACGGCTGATAGTCGTAGCCGCCGCTGTCGTAGCCGTAGCCGCCGGCCAGGGCCGGCGTGGGGGCGAAGGCGGCAGCCGAAAGCAGGGCGGCCGCGACGAGTGTGTAGGCTGTGGAACGGATCGACATGGCTATCTCCTTGCCATTCGCCGTCCTGCCGGTGGGCGGCAGGCCGGAAGACGCTTTTGAAGCATTGGTTGAGGCGCGTCGATGCTGCTGAGGCATGGTGTCTTCGTCAACGAAGCCGATCGACTTGGATCGGTTTGCGCAAGCACTCCCGGTCAGGAAACAGGATGCGCCTTGGTCTTGCGCGCAACTGTTTCACGAGGAACACCATTAAACTCGCCCGGATTGTGACCTTAGGGAATTCGCGTCGAGACGGCAAGCCCCGCATTGCCGGTCGGCATTAACCGGGATGGAACAGGTTGTGCTGCAGACAGGAGGACATCCAGAGTGTTGTCGTTCTGCGGCGGGGCCAGCCGATGACGTTTGCCGACCTCAAGCTGAAGGCGAAGCTGCCGCTTGCCCTCGTGGGGGTGACGCTGCTGGTCGGGCTGGCCGTGGGCGCCGCCGGCTATCTCGTCGCCTCCGCCTCGCTGGCGCGCGAGAGCGACGAGCGGCTGCGGGCGACCGCCGCGGCCACGGCGCGCCTGCTCTCGACCTATCTCGACGGCCTCAGGAGCGACCTCAACGTGCTGTCGGGCAACCCGACCGTGACGGTCGCGCTGGCCGATCTCGGCAACGCCTTCTATCTGGAATCGGCCTTCCCGACGAAATGGGCGCAGAAGCTCTATCTGGAGAAGAACCCCAACGCGGCCGGCGAGCGCGAGAAGCTGGACGATGCCGGTGACGGCTCGGTCTATTCCAGCATGCACAAGGCCTTCCATGGCTGGGTGCGCGACCTGATCGCCCAGCGCGGCTTCGACGATGTCTTCCTGATCGACCGGGACGGGGTGATCGTCTACTCCTTCCGCAAGCGCTCCGACTTTGCCACCAGCCTGAAGAGCGGCCCGCTGAAGGACAGCGGCCTGGCCCGCATCGCCCGCCAGGCGCTGGAGGCCGGCGGCAGCTCGGTCGTCTTCGCCGATTTCGCGCCCTATGCGCCGCTCGGCGCGCCGGCGGCCTTCGCGGCGCGCGCCATCCTCAAGGACGGCCAGCCGGCGGGCGTCCTCGCCGTCGCCATCCCCTCGGCCCGCATCGACGCCCTGGTCGGCGTCCGGGAGGGGCTGGGCGCGACCGGCGAATCCGTGCTCGTCGGCGCCGACGGCCTGCTGCGCTCGAAGTCCAGCCTCATGCCGGAGAGCGGCATCCTGAAGACCCGGATCGACGAGCCGCTGATCGCCGCGGGCTTTGCGCAGGCGGGGGCGAGCGGCACGCTCGAGCGCTACCGCGGCACGGCGATGCACGCGGCCACCGCGCCGGTCGACGTGCTCGGCACCCGGATGCTGGTGGTCACGGCCCAGGCCACCGGCGAGACGCTGGCGGCCGTGGCCGCGCTGCGCGACAGCACCATCGCCATCGTCGGCGGCCTCATGGTGCTCGCCGCCCTCCTCGGCCTCGCCTTCGCCCGCTCGGTGACGCGGCCGATCTCGCGCATCGTCACCGAGATGCAGGCGCTTTCGACCGGCAGGCTCGACATCGCCCTGTCGGGCGCCGCGCGGCGCGACGAGATCGGCGACATGAGCCGGGCGGTGGCCGTGTTCCGCGACGCCATGGCGGCGCGGCAGGAGCTGGAAGGCAAGGAGCGGCAGGCCGAAGCCGGCCGGGCGGCGCGCCAGTCCACGGTGGACGGGCTGATCCGCCGCTTCGACGGCGCCGTCAGCGACGTGCTCGCGACCGTCAGCGGCACTGTCGAGCGCATGGCCGAGACCGCCGAGGGACTGTCCGACGTCGCCAGCCGGGCCGACAGCCAGGCGAGCGCCGCGGCCGAGGTCTCCGGCGAGACCACGCAGAATGTCCAGACGGTGGCCGCCGCGGCCCAGCAGCTCGCCGGATCGGTGCAGGAGATCGGCCGGCAGGTCGCCGGCGCCAATGCGGTCGTCGCCCGTGCCGCCGGCATGACCAAGTCCGCCAATGGGGAGATCCAGTCCCTGTCGGACCAGGCGCGCAAGGTGGGCGAGGTGGTGGCGCTGATCCAGGCGATCGCCGAGCAGACCAACCTGCTGGCGCTCAACGCCACGATCGAGGCGGCGCGGGCGGGCGAATCCGGCCGGGGATTCGCCGTGGTCGCCGGCGAGGTCAAGGGCCTTGCCGGCCAGACCGCCCGGGCGACCGACGAGATCCGCGGGCAGATCGGAGCGATGCAGCACTCGACCGCCGCGGCGGTCGAGGCGATCCGCGCCATCGTCGTCACCATGGACGAGGTGCGCGGCTTCACCGCCTCGATCGCGGCGGCGATGGAAGAGCAGGGCGCTGCCACGCTCGACATCTCGCGCGCCGTGCAGCATGCGGCAGCGGGCACCGGCGAGATGGCGCGGGGCGTCGGCGTGGTGACCGCGGCGATCGGCGAGACCAGCCAGGCGGCGGCGATGGTGCTCGACGCCTCGCGCGACCTGTCCGGGCAGGCCGCGACCCTGCGCACCGAGGTCTCCAGCTTCCTGCGCGAGGTCGCCGCCGCCTGACGTCGAGGCTTGCGGCCGGGATCGCCGGCGCGCCGCTCAGGCCGGACGGGGCCATCCGGCGGATCAGGGCGCCGTACGGGCGATGCAGGCCATCGCCGGCGCCAGCTCATCAGATGGTCGCACGGGCCCAGCTGGTCCAGTGCGAGCGCACGGAGCGGCGCGGCTCCGGGATCCCTTCCGTCAATGAAAAGGGCCGGAGCGGCGCCGCTCCGGCCCGGGAAGGTCGATTGCGCGGCGGCGTCAGTGCGCCGTCGTCATCTTCTTCTCGATCTCGCGCTTCAGCTTGGCGGCCGGCGCGGAGAGTTCGGAGACGCTGGTCTTGATCAGCCAGGCGTCGAGCCCGCCGCTGTGCTCGACCGAGCGCAGGCCGGCGGCCGAGACGCGCAGTCGCACCGAACGGGAGAGCACGTCGGAGATGAGCGTGACGTTGTGCAGGTTCGGCAGGAACTTGCGCTTGGTCTTGACATTGGAGTGGCTGACCTTGTGGCCGGTCTGGACGGCCTTCTCGGTCAGCGCGCAGCGGCGAGACATCAGTCGGATCCTCTTCGAATACAAGGCGCCGCCTCGGGCGGGCCCCCAGGCCCGTCCGGACCGATGTCCGGGGCCTTCAGAAAATATGAGGCGTTCCTATAGTTGCGGGTGCCCGCCGCGTCAAGGCGCCGCTGCGGCCGGAACGCACGAGGCGGGCGCCTGCCGCGCGCGGCGTGCCGAGGGATGCCCCGGGGGGCACCTCAGTGCCGGGCGTCGAGGTCCCGGATCGCCGCCGCCCGGGCGGCGGCATCGCCCGCGAGGAGATGGACGTGCAGTTCGTCGGCACCGGCCCGGGCGAGAGCGCCGAGCAGCGGCGCCAGCCCGGTCGCGGCCTCGCCGACCCACACGCAGGTCCGGCTGGCGCTGTCGACGGCGAGGAGCACCGCGTCGATATAGTCGGGGCAGGCGTCGATCGGATAGACCGAGACCAGATAGGCCCGGCCCGAGCGGCCGCGCCAGCGCCGGAAGCGGGCGGCCGCCTCCGGGGCGTCCTGTGTCAGGGCGGCCAGGCGCGCGCAGGCGGGGGAACGAATCGAGACCGTGTTCATGGAACAGACGTAGAACAAGGTCCGCGTCTGCGTCAAGGCGCACCCGTCGGGCTGTCGAGGCGCCGGCCGGCGTCCAGGGGCTCGGGCCGCGGGGCGGGCGGCGTTCCGACCAGCCGGCTGGTCGCCGCCTCGATCTCGCGCTGCACCGTCTCGAAGAACACGGTGCGCTCCAGCCCCGGCGCGATCGGCTCCAGCACCTCGACCACGATGGTGCCGGGGCGGCGGATGAACTGGCGGCGCGGCAGGAACAGGCCGGAATTGAGGGCGACCGGCAGGCAGGGCACGCCCATCTCGCTGTAGAGGAAGGCGACGCCGTACTTGTAGGCGGGCTCCGCGCCGGGCGCGCGGCGCGTGCCCTCGGGAAAGATGACGATCTGGCGGCCGGCGTCCAGCTCCACCCGCGCCGCTGCGTTCATCGCCTTCATTGCCCGCGAGCGGGCGCCGCGGTCGACCGGCACCATCCGGGCCTTGCGGCAGAACCAGCCGAACAGCGGCAGCCACAGGAGCTCGCGCTTGAGGATGTAGCAGGGGTCCTCGAAGATCAGGAAGAAGGCGAAGGTCTCCCAGAACGACTGGTGCTTGGCCGCCACCAGCAGGCCGCCGGGCGGAATGCGATCGGTGCCGCGCAGCTCGTAGCGGATGCCGACGAGGACCCTGAGCAGGAACAGGTTGCTGCGGGCCCAGGCACGCACGATGCGGGTCAGCACCGAGCGCGGCAGCGCCAGCGCCGGCAGGGCGCCGATCATCCACAGGCAGATGTTGCCGTAGAAGGCGATGTTGAAGGCGATGGAGCGCAGCGCGAGCATGCCTCAACACCTGCCTGCCGGCGCGGCAGAAGTCAAAGGCCGCGGCGTCGCGGCCGGCCGGCTGCCGGCTGCCGCCTCGCCGGTCCGGCGCTGCTCCCATTCATGAAATCTGTTCAATAGCCCATGCCTGAAAGCGGCAATTTTCATGCCTGTTACCGACCGGTAATGTCGTGTGCGACGAAGCGGGCGGGACTGGCGGCGCCGTCGGCGAGGCCGAGCCGTCCGCGGGGTTGGAGGATGAATGTCGATGAGAACACCCATCATTGTAGCGCTCGCGGCCGCCGGGCTGGTGCTGTCCGGCGCCGCCCTGGCCGGCAGCAACCCGCCGGACTTCTACGACGTCCAGCGTTGGCCGGCCCTGCAGCCGGCGCAGCAGCAGGAGGAGGCGCCGGCGGTCCGCAGCCGTTCCGCGCCGCGGGACGCCGCGCCCTCGCACCGGCACGCGCCGCGCCCGCGCGGTGGCAAGGTGCCGCACGCGCAGGACTGACGGCGGCAGCGATCGGTCGAGGCCGGGTCGAGCCCGGCCTCGTTCTTCCAGGGAAAGGACCTTCACGTGACGACATCGACCGCCGGCCCGGACGAACCGGCCACGCCGGACCACCGCCCGTCTCGCCGTGCGAGCGCCGCATGAGCTTCATGCCGATCCCCGACCGGACGCCGACGCCGCGTGAGCTGGCCTATCTCGACGCGCTGGAGCGCGGCGAGCGGCGTCCCTCCATCAGCGGCTGGGCCGGGCAGATGTGCCGCAAGTTCGGCTGGTCCGAGACGGTCTACCGCGCCCCCGACGGCACGGAGGCGGCGCGCTCCACCCTGCCGGACGCTCTCGACGCCATCGCCCTGGTCCGCGCCGGCTACCGCGCCGTCGGCTTCGCCCTAACGGTGCGCGGCCGGCGCATCCTCGCCCGCAGCCGCGGGACGGCAGCCGAGCCGGCCGCGCCATAGCCCCGGCACTCCACACAAACCGGTTGACGCGAGGGGTGAATGAGCGCCCTACTCCCGCCGCGGCGGGTGTTGAGGGAAATTCAGGAATGGACCGCGGTGACCTTGCGAGCCTGACCGCCTTCGTTGCCGTGGCCGACCAGCGTAGCTTCCGGGCGGCCGCCTCCCGCCTCGACGTCACGCCCTCGGCGCTCAGCCATGCCATGCGGCAGCTGGAGGAGCGGCTCGGGGTGCGGCTGCTGCACCGCACGACACGCAGCGTCTCGGTGACGGATGCCGGCCGGCGCCTGCTCGACCAGCTGCGTCCGGCCATCGACCAGATCACCGGGGCTCTCGCCGATCTCGGCCAGGAGCGCTCCCGCCCGATGGGGCGCCTGCGCATCTATGCGGCGGGCCATATCGCCGCCACCACGGCGATCGTGCCGGTGTGGGACCGCTTCCTGTCGACCTATCCGGACGTCAATCTGGAGATCCATGTCGGCGACGGGCCGATCGACATCGTCGACCGGGGGTTCGATGCCGGCATCGGCCCGCACGACCATGCGCCGGCCGACATGATGGCCGTGCGCGTCGTGGGGCCGATGAAGGTGGCCATCGTCGGCGCGCCGTCCTATTTCGCGCGCCGGCGTCCGCCACGCACGCCCGACGACCTCGCACGCCACACCTGCGTCCAATATCGCCTCGCCATGGACGGCAGCGTGATGGAATGGCCCCTGGCCCGCAACGGCCAGACCCGGCGCATGGCGACCGAGGGCCGCATCACCGTCAACGAGGTCGAGCTTGCCGCCCGCGCCGCCATCGACGGCCTCGGCATCGCCCTCACCTTCGAGCCCTTCGCCGAGCCGTTCCTGCGCTCGGGCCAGCTCGTCCGGGTGCTCGAGGACTGGTCGCCGACCTTCGAGGGCTTCTACCTCTATTATCCCGGCCACCGCCAGGTCCCCGCCGCGCTGCGCGCCTTCATCGACATGGTGCGCGCCGCCCGCGGCGCGCCGCTGGTCAAGTGCCCGCTGGAGAACCCCTTCACCCGCTGCTGAGCGCCGCCGTTGCCGTCCGGCAGCTCAGGGCTCGTCCGGCGCCGCCGTCCCGGCCTGTGCGAGCCGCACCTTGCGGGCGGTGGGCCTCTCCAGCCTGAGGCGCAGCAGGGCGCCGGTATACTTGGCATATTCGTAGATGAGGAGGCGCAGCGTGCCGGGGTCCTGCCACCAGCGGCCGAGCTGCGAGCCCAGCGGCACGACGGGATAGGCGATCAGGTCGGTGTCCGGCAGCACCCGGCGCAGCTCCATCAGCGAGCGCGGCATGTGGTAGCTCGACGTCACCACGATGATCGAGTGGAAATGCTTCTCCCGCACCCAGCGCGCCGCCTCCAGGGCGTTGCCCACCGTGTTGAGGGCGTTGCGATCGAGGTCGATGCAGCAGGCCAGGAGGTCGGAGGTCCGGGGCGCCGTGGCGGAGATGGCGGTCTTGCTGGTCGCCGGGTTGACGCCGGTGATGAGGAGGCGCTTGCCGCGCCCCTCCGCCAGGAGGTCGACCGCGTCGGCGATGCGGTCGGCGCCGCCGGTCAGGACGACGATGCCGTCGGCGCTGCCCGCCGGCCGGTGCTCGTGGTCCTCCAGGGTCGAAACGAAGCGGGCGAAGTCGACCACCACCCAGGCGGCCGCGGCGATGAAGCAGAAGCAGACGAGGCCGGCGATGCGCCGCGCCAGCTTGCCGCGCAGGAATCGGCTGCGCGGGAACTGGTCGTCGTCGCAGACAGGCGTCGCGCTCATGCTCCGGCTCTCCAGCATGCGGGCCCGCCCGGCAGTATGAGCCGGCCGCCGTCATGCCGCAACGCAGGCGATCCGCCTGCCCCCAGCCAGATAGGGCGCAGCCGCGGCGTCACAACCGTCCCCGCAGCACGCGGTGCACGGTGACGCGCGAGGTGACGCCGGTGATGACGGCGATCAGCATCACCGCGACGACGATGGCGGCATAGCCCTGCCAGCCGACGGCGAAGGAGCCGAACATCGCCTCCATCTCGTCGCCGCCGGCGGTGGCGACCAGCCGCCCCGCCAGCACATGGGCGAGGCTGAAGACGATCGCAGCCGCCGCGCCGCCGGTGAAGCCGCCCTTCAGCCCGAGCCACATGAAGTGGCGCTGGAACTCGTTGGCGATGAAGCTGTCATGGGCGCCGACGAAGTGCAGCACCTCCACCACGTCCCGGTTGCCGGCCATGGCGCCGTGCGTGGCGAACACCACCGAGAGCGCCGTGGCCGTCATCATCAGGGCGAGCACCGCCAGGCCGCCCAGCACGAAGGCCCGGGCCATGGTGGAGAGGCGCTCGATCCAGAAGCGGTGGTCGTCGAGGCTGGCACCGGCGACCCCGCCGAGCCGCTCGCGCAGGGCGGCGAAGTCGGGCCGCGCCCCCGGCGCGATCTTCACCACCACCAGGCGCGGGATCGGCAGGTCGCCGAGGTTCAATCCCTCGCCGAGCCAGGGCGTCAGCAGCCGCTCGGTCTCGGCGCGCGAATAGACCTGCACCTCGCTGACGCCCGCCAGGGAGCGGGCGGCGTCGGCGGCCTTGGCCAGCTCCGCCTCGACGTCGCGGCCATCCTCCGGCCGGACCTGGATCGTCACTTCGCGCGAGATGTCGGAGCCCCAGTCGGCCGCGGCCGCGGCGATGAGCTGCACGCCCCCGGCGGTCAGGGCGACGAGGAAGGTCATGATCGCCACCACCGCCATCAGCGAGCGGCCGGCGATGGAGCGGTTCGGCACGATCGGTGCGGCCGGCCGGATCAGTGCCTCGGTGCGGCGGTCGGTCCAGGCGGGCGCGGTCTGCGTCATGGTCAGGCCGCGCGCTCTTCGATGTGGAGATGCCCGCCTTCCAGGCGCAGCCGCCGTGCCGGGAACTGCTCCAGCAGCGTCGCGTCGTGGGTGGCGATGACCACGGAGGTGCCGGAGCGGTTGAGCTCGACGAACAGGCGCAGCAGGCGGCGCGCCAGGACCGGATCGACGTTGCCGGTCGGCTCGTCGGCCAGGAGCAGCTCCGGCCGCACGATCAGGGCCCGGGCGATGGCGGCGCGCTGCTTCTCGCCGCCCGACAGGACGGGCGGCAGCACGTGCATGCGCTCGCCGAGGCCCACCCAGTGCAGGAGCTCGACGACCTCCGGCCGGTAGCGCGTCTCGTCCTGACCCTGCACCCTGAGCGGCAGGGCGATGTTTTCGTAGGTGGTGAGATGGTCGAGCAGGCGGAAATCCTGGAAGACGATGCCGATGCGCCGGCGCGACTCGGCCAGCTGCCGCTTCGACAGCGTCACCACGTCCTGGCCGAACATCGTGATCAGGCCGCGGGTCGGCCGCAGCGCCAGGAACAGGAGCCGCAGCAGCGTCGTCTTGCCCGAGCCGGAGGGGCCGGTGAGGAACTGGAAGGAATTGGCGGGCACCTCGAACGAGACGTCGCGCAGCACCTCCGGCCCCATGCCGTAGCGCAGACCCACATTCTCGAACCGGACCAAATCCACCACTCCCATCGAAGGCCGCGACCCCAGAGCACGATTTTCCGGCCGGACGATGGCTCGCGTCCGGGAGATCGTGCTGAAATCCGGCGCCGCCCGCACTCGGCCGACCCCTTCCTCCCGGCGGGGATCGCGGGTGCGCCGCATCGTCCGCCCCGTCCGTGCACTGTGGCGCCCGGGGCGTTAACGCCTCATTAACGTTAATCGATCGAAAAGAAAGAGCGCGTGCGCTCTCGCGCGCCGGGTCGTTTTCCGCCGAGGTCGCATGCTCATCGTCTGCCCCCAGTGCGAAAGCCGCTACGAGATCGCCGATGCCCAGCTCGGCGGGGAGGGGCGCCTGGTGCGCTGCACCCGGTGCCGGACGCAGTGGCATGCCGGCCCGGTGCAGCCGGAGCCCACGATCGTCGCGCCGCCGGCCGGCAACGACAATCCCGCGGCCGAGGCCGAGCCCATGGCCGAGGTCGAGCCCGAGGCCGCCGTGCCGCGCATGCTCCAGGGCGTTCCCGGTCTCGACATGCCGCCTGGCCACGACCTCGCCGGCGCCATCGAGCATGCCGACGTCGAGACCGCCGCGGCCCGCGCGCGTCCGGGCGGCCGTCGCCGCCGCGAGCGTCGCGCCACCGGCGCCCATCTTTCGCCATCGGCCCTGCGCACCCTGGCGCTCGTGGCCGGCGTGGCGGTGGTCGTGCTGGCCCTGCAGTTCCGCACCGGCGTGGTGCGCGCCTTCCCGGCCAGCGCCTCGCTGTTCGCCCATGTCGGCCTGCCGGTCAACCTGCGCGGCCTGGAGTTCGGCGAGATCCGCACCAGCGCCGCCACCGAGGGCAGCGCGCCGGTGCTGGTGATCGATGGAGAGATCCGCAATGTCACGGACAAGCCGGTGACGGTGCCGGGCCTCAGATTGTCGATCCGCGACGACAAGGGCGTGGAAATCTATGGCTGGACCGCGGCGCTGGCGCGAAACAGTCTTGAACCCGGCGCCGTGATGCCGTTCAAAAGCCGCCTTGCCTCTCCTCCGCCGGAGGGTCGCGCCGTGACGGTGCGCTTCGCCAGGCCGGAGGACAAGGTGGCGATGAAGTGAGGACATCATGGTCAAGCGCGCCATCCGGGTCTTGTTCGACGCCGACGCGATCGCCGAGCGCAATGCGTCGCTGGTCGAGGAGATCAAGGCGCGAGACCCGGAGAACCTGCTCGTCATCGCGGTGTTGAAGGGGTCGTTCGTCTTTGCCGCCGATCTCCTGCGCGCCATGCACCACGCCTGCCTGTCGCCGCAGGTGGAGTTCGTGCATCTGTCCAGCTATCGCGCCGGCACCACCTCGTCGGGGACGGTGACGATCCTGCGAGACATCGAGAGCGACGTGCGCGGCCGCGACGTGCTGCTCATCGACGACATCCTCGAATCCGGGCGCACTCTCGCCTTCGCCAAGGACCTGCTCGTGGCCCGCGGCGCCCGGCGGGTGATGACCTGCGTGCTCCTGGAGAAGCCCGGCAAGCGGGCGGTCAACATCAACGCCGACTTCGTCGGCTTCACCTGTCCCGATCTCTTCGTCGTCGGCTACGGCATGGACGTTGCACATTCCTATCGCGAGCTGCCGTTTGTCGGCGTTGTGGAATAGGAGAGTCCCATGTCGAGAATCCTGGTGTGCGACGACGAGCAGACGATGCGCGCCTTCGTCGCCCGTGCCCTGGAGATGGACGGCCATTTCGTCACCCAGGCCGAGGACGGCGCCCATGCGCTGGAGATCATGGCGGCGAGCGAGCCGGGCTTCGATCTCCTGCTGACCGACATCCGCATGCCGGTCATGGACGGCATCGCCCTGGCGCTGAACGCCGCCCGCGACCATCCCAGGACCGCCATCCTTTTGATGACCGGCTTCGCCGACCAGCGCGAGCGGGCGAGCGACCTGGATGCCATCATCCACGACGTCGTCACCAAGCCGTTCTCGCTGGCCGATATCCGCCAGAAGGCCGGCGAGGCCATTGCCGCCGGCCGGCCCGTCGTCGCGGCGTGATCGGCGTTGCCGATCATCGCGGCGTGATCGGTCGGGCCGCCTGAGCCGGTGCGCGCAAGCCGCCGCCTCCAGTGCGGCGGCGGCGCGTGTCGCAGGCGTCAGAACAGGCCTTCGATCTGGCCGTTCTCGTCGAGGCGGATGATCTCGGCCGAGGGCACCTTGGGCAGGCCCGGCATGGTCATGATCTCGCCGCAGACCACGACCAGGAACCCGGCCCCGGCCGAAAGACGCACCTCGCGGATCGGCACCACGTGGTTGATGGGCGCGCCGCGCAGGTTCGGGTCGGTGGAGAAGGAATATTGCGTCTTGGCCACGCAGATCGGCAGGTGGCCGAAGCCGGCCGCCTCGATGTCGCGGAACTGGTCGCGCACCTTCTGGTCGGCGATGATGTCGGAGGCGCGATAGATCTCCGTGGCGATGGTCTTCATCTTGTCCCAGAGCGGCATGGCGTCGGGGTAGAGATGGCGGAAGCCCAGCCCGTCGAGATGGTGGTCCTCCTCGGCCAGGGCGACCACCTGCCGGGCGAGCGCCTCGGTGCCCTTGGAGCCTTCGGCCCAATGGGTGCACACCACCGCCTCGACCCCGTACTGCTCGCGGCAGAAGCTCTGGATCGCCTCGTGCTCGGACGACGTGTCGGAGATGAAGTTGTTGATGCCGACCACGGCCGGCACGCCGAACTTGCGCACGTTCTCGATATGGCGGCCGAGATTGACCAGGCCCTTCTTCAAGGCCTCGATGTTCTCCTTGCCGAGCTCGTTCTTGGCCACGCCGCCGTGCATCTTGAGCGCACGCACCGTGGCGACGATCACCACGGCGGCCGGCGTCAGGCCGGCCTTGCGGCACTTGATGTCGAAGAATTTTTCCGCGCCGAGGTCGGCGCCGAACCCGGCCTCCGTCACCACGTAGTCGGCCAGCTTCAGGCCCGCCTTGGTGGCGCTCACCGAGTTGCAGCCATGGGCGATGTTGGCGAAGGGGCCGCCATGCACGAAGGCGGGGTTGCCTTCCAGCGTCTGCACCAGGTTCGGCTTTATCGCGTCCTTGAGCAGCACGGTCATGGCGCTGACCGCCTTGATGTCGGCCGCCGTGACCGGCTTCTTGTCGCGGGTATAGCCGACGATCATCCGGCCGAGCCGGGCCTCGAGGTCGGCGAGGTCGTTGGCCAGGCAGAACACCGCCATAACCTCGGAGGCCACGGTGATGTCGAAGCCGTCCTCGCGCGGGAAGCCGTTGGAGACGCCGCCGAGCGAGGAGTTGATCTGCCGGAGCGACCGGTCGTTCATGTCGAGCGCCCGCCGCCAGGCGACGCGGCGCGTGTCGATGCCGAGCGAATTGCCCCAGTAGATGTGGTTGTCGATCATCGCCGACAACAGGTTGTGGGCGGAGGTGATGGCGTGGAAGTCGCCGGTGAAGTGCAGGTTGATCTGCTCCATCGGCACGATCTGGGCATAGCCGCCGCCGGCCGCGCCGCCCTTGACGCCGAAGCAGGGCCCGAGCGAGGGCTCGCGCAGGCAGATCATCGCCTTCTTGCCGATGCGGTTGAGGCCGTCGCCGAGGCCGACGGTCGTGGTGGTCTTGCCCTCGCCCGCCGGGGTCGGGTTGATGGCCGTGACCAGGATCAGCTTGCCGTCGGGACGCTCGGCGAGGCCTGGAATCGCGGATATGTCGACCTTGGCGATGGTCTTGCCGTAAGGCTCCAGAGCGTCGTCCGGAATGCCTACCTTCTCGGCGATGGCGTCGATGCGCTGCATCTTGGCCTGGCGCGCGATTTCGATGTCGCTGAGCGGCTTGTTCGGATCCTGTGGCATAGTGCCTCCCCGGGTGGTCTTTGGCGCGGCGAGATCTTGCACATTCTCACCGGTGTGAAAAACATTTTCTTGGGAGTGGACAAAACCAAGGCCAACGGGCTCGCGGCTCCGGCCTTGACTTTGTTCCAAAAGCGACGATCTGTCGCTTTCAGAAAAGAATACAGCGCCGATCCCCGATGGGCTTGTCCGAATCCGTCGCCGGCTATGACGGGAGTGCGGCCAGCCCGCCAGCCCGGCGGCTCTGCGTCCCATGCGCAACCGAATCGCGGCCGGAGCATGGCCGTCCGCTATCCCCGCGCCGGGGAAGTCGATAGAAGCGCGCCGCGGACCAACCCCGCCCGGTCGTGTGCGCCGAGCCGGCGCAGCCTACGGTTCTGCTGAGGAGAGGCCCCATGGGGCATGTTACCGCAGGTACGGACGACCTCGTCGCGGAAGGGCACCACCGCCGGGGCTCGGGCTTCTGGGGGCTGGCGCTGGGATCGATCGGGGTCGTCTACGGCGACATCGGCACCAGCCCGCTCTACGCCTTCCGCGAAGCGCTGCACGCCGCCACCCATGGCGGGACCGAGATGGCGCGCGAGGCGGTGCTCGGCGTGGTCTCGCTGATCCTCTGGGCGCTGATCGTCATCGTCACGCTGAAATATGTCGTGCTGCTGCTGCGCGCCGACAACAAGGGCGAGGGCGGCACGCTCACCTTGATGGCGCTGGCGCAGCGCGCCCTCGGCCGCTCGGGCTTCACCCTGGTGCTGCTCGGCGCCGTCGGCGCCGCCATGTTCTACGGCGACGCCATCATCACGCCCGCCGTGTCGGTGCTGTCGGCGGTCGAGGGCCTGGAGCTGGTGACCCCGAGCTTCGCGCCCTACGTGGTGCCGCTGACCGTGGCGATCATCGTGGGCCTCTTCGCGGTGCAGAGCCACGGCACCGCCCGGGTCGGCGCCTTCTTCGGGCCGGTCATGGTGGCCTGGTTCGTGGTCATCGGCCTGCTCGGGCTCGTCCACCTCGCCGACGAGCCCGGGGTCTTCGCCGCGATCAATCCCTGGCACGCCATATCCTTCATGCTCGGCCACGGCCATATCGGCTTCGTCACGCTGGGCGCCGTGTTCCTCGCCGTCACCGGCGCCGAGGCGCTCTATGCCGACCTCGGTCATTTCGGCCGCCGCCCGATCCAGATCGCCTGGCTCGGCCTGGTGCTGCCCTCGCTCGCGCTCAACTATCTCGGCCAGGGCGCCCTGGTGCTGAAGAACCCGGCGGCGCTGGAGAATCCGTTCTTCCTGATGGCGCCGAGCTGGGCGCTGATCCCGATGGTGGTGCTCGCCACCATCGCGACCATCATCGCCAGCCAGGCGGTGATCACGGGCGCCTATTCGCTGACGCGCCAGGCCATCCAGCTCGGCCTGCTGCCGCGCATGAAGATCTCGCACACGTCCGAGCACCAGTCCGGGCAGATCTACATCTCGCAGGTGAACACGGCGCTGGCCATCGGCGTCATCCTGCTGGTGCTCGCCTTCGAGAGCTCGTCGCGTCTCGCCTCCGCCTACGGCATCGCCGTCACCACCACCATGGTGGTCACGGCCGTGATGGCCTACATCGTCATCTGGAAGGTCTGGCGCTGGTCGCCGCTGACGGCGGCGCTCGTCATCACGCCGTTCCTGCTCATCGACCTCGCCTTCCTGGCCGCCAACCTCCTGAAGGTGGTGGACGGCGGCTGGGTGCCGCTGATGATCGCGCTGGTGCTGATGCTGATCATGATCACCTGGCGGCGCGGCACGCGTATCGTCCTCGACAAGACGCGCAAGACCGAGGTGCCGCTGATGACCATCGTCAACAGCCTGGAGACGGGCAGCGCCGCGCGCGTCCCGGGCACGGCGATCTTCCTGACCAGCGACCCCGACTATGCGCCGACGGCCCTGCTCCACAGCCTCAAGCACTACAAGGCCCTGCACAAGAAGGTGGCGATCCTCACCATCAAGGTGGAGGACGATCCCGTCGTCGCCGACGCCGATCGCATCGCCATGGAGCGCGTCTCCGACAGCTTCACCCGGGTGCGCGTCGCCTTCGGCTACATGGAGGACCCGAACGTGCCCAAGGCGCTGGCGCTCTGCCGCAAGGCCGGCTGGACCTTCGACATCATGTCGACCTCGTTCTTCCTGTCGCGCCGGCACATGCGCGGCGGCAAGACCCCGCTGATGCCGCTGTGGCAGCGCAAGCTCTACATGATCCTGGCGCGCAACGCCGACGATGCCAGCGACTATTTCTCGATCCCCTCCAACCGCGTGGTCGAGATCGGGACTCAGGTGCTGATCTGAGCCGCCGGGCGGCGCGGCGCCTGCGCCCGCGCCGCCCGCCGCAAGGCCTGCGGCGGCTGGCCGAAGGCGCGCAGGAAGGCCCGGCGCATGCGCTCGGGGTCACGGAAGCCCGAGTGCCGCGCCACCTCCTCCAGCGGCTCGAAGCCGGCCTCGACCCGGAGCCGCGCCGCTTCGGCCCGGAGCCGCTCCACCGCCCTGGCCGGCGTCTCCCCGGTCTCCGCCAGGAAGGCGCGCCCGAACTGGCGCGGGCTGAGGCAGGCCGCGCCGGCCAGGCGCTCCACCGGCAGCGCCTCGTGCAGGTGCTCGCGGGCGAAGGCGAGCGCGGCGCGGATGCGGTCCGAGGACGGATCGAGGTCGATCAGCGCCGAGAACTGCGACTGGCCGCCGGGGCGGCGGTGATAGACCACCAGCTCCCGCGCCACCGCCCGCGCCACCTCGAGCCCGAGGTCGTCCTCGATCAGGGCGAGCGCCAGGTCGATGCCGGCGGTGATGCCGGCCGAGGTCCAGACCGGGCCGTCCTGGATGAAGATCCGGTCGGCCTCGACCTTGAGGCCGGGATGGTCGCGCTGCAGGCGCAAGGCGCGCTGCCAATGGGTGGTGACGCGCCGCCCGTCGAGGATCCCGGCGGCCGCGAGCAGGAAGGCGCCGCTGCACACGCTCGTCACGCGCCGCGCCGCCGGCGCTGCCCGGCTGAGGAAGCCGAGCAGGGCCGGCGAGGAGCGGGCGGCATAGACCCCGCCGCCGCCGACCGCGACCAGCGTGTCGAACACGGCCTCGCCGAGCGGCTCGGTCTCGACCCTCAGCCCGCAGGAGCTCGCCACCGGGCCGCCCGTCTCCGACAGCACCGCCGGGCGATAGGCCGGCGGCGCCGCGCGCCGGCTGGCCATGTCGAAGGCCGAGAGCGGCCCCGTCAGGTCCAGGATCTGGAAGTCGGGGAAGACCAGGAAGGCGATGCCGCGAGTCATGTCTGAAAACGAGGGATCAATGTCGTTTGCGCCGCAACCCTGATCGATCATCCTGCCGGCGTCAAAGAGGAACTCCGCCATGGCTTCGCCCCTCCGCGTCGTCTTCCCGATCTATCCCGGCGTCACCCAGCTCGACTTCACCGGGCCGCACCAGTTCCTGGCCCGTCTGCCGGGGGCCGAGCTGATCGTCGCCTCGCGCGGCGGCGTGCCGGTGGCGGCCGACGGCCTCACCTTCGACGGCCTCGCCGTGCTCGAGGAGATCGAGCGCTGCGACGTCATCTGCGTGCCGGGCGGCCACGGCTGCGCCGAGGCCATGGCCGATGCGGTCTACATGGCCGCGATCCGGCGCCTGGCCGCCGGGGCGCGCTTCGTCACCTCGGTGTGCACGGGATCGCTGATCCTCGGCGCCGCCGGTCTGCTGGCCGGCCGCCGCGCCGCCTGCCACTGGGCCTGGCGCGACCTGCTCCTGCCCTTCGGCGCCGTGCCGGACCCGGGGCGGGTGGTGCGCGACGGCAATATCCTGTCTGGCGGCGGCGTCACCGCCGGCATCGACTTCGCGCTGGCGCTGATCGCCGAGCTCGCCGGCCCGGCGACGGCGCAGGCGATCCAGCTCGGCCTGGAATATGCGCCGGCGCCGCCCTTCGAGGCCGGCAGCCCGCAGACCGCGCCGGCGGCGGTGCTGGAGCGGGTCCGCGCCGTCAACGCCGCGGCGATGCCGGCGCGCCGGGCCGCGGTCGAGCGGGCGGCGGAACGGCTGCGCGCCGAAGCCTGAGGACGCGGCGGACTCGCCAAGGCAAAGCAGCGTTTCCGCCCAAACGCGCTTTGCTCTAAGCAGCATTGATTTTGCATTGAAAATGCAAAATCAATCGTGGCGATAGCCACGAGAAGCAGCTTAGGTTGTCCCGGTCTCTCCGGGACCAGCGCCATGCCCGTATCCCTTCTCTCCTCGATCGGCTTCGACGCCGACGACACGCTCTGGCAGAACGAGCAATTCTACAAGCTGACGCAGGAGCGCTTCGCCGCCCTGCTCGCCGACTATGCCGCGGTCGAGGACCTGTCGCGCAACCTGCTCGAGGCGGAGAAGCGCAACCTCAGGCTCTACGGCTTCGGCATCAAGGGCTTCACCCTGTCGATGATCGAGACCGCGGTGGAGGTGACCGGCGGCCGGGTGCCCGGCTCGGTCGTCGCCGACATCCTCGCGGCCGGGCGGGACATGCTGAGCCATCCCGTCGAGACCTTGCCGCATGCGCGCGCGACCCTTGAGCGGCTGGCCGCGTCCCATCGGCTGATCCTGATCACCAAGGGCGATCTGTTCGACCAGGAGCGCAAGCTGGCGCAGTCCGGCCTCGGCGATCTCTTCACCGCCGTCGAGATCGTCAGCGACAAGACGGCGGCGACCTATGCGCGGATCTTCGCCCGCCACGGCGACGGCCCGGACCGCAGCATGATGGTCGGCAACTCGCTGAAGTCCGACGTCGTGCCGGCGCTCCGGGCCGGCGCCTGGGGCGTCTACGTGCCGCACGAGCTGACCTGGGTGCTGGAGCATGCCGAGATCCCGGCCGCGGAGCCGCGCTTCCGTCACCTCGGCCATCTCGGCGAGCTGCCGGACCTGGTCGCCGCCATCGGCTGAGCCGGGCGGCCCTTCGGGTTGACGCTATAATTTACCCGGGTAAAATATAGGCCGATTCCACGAGGAGGCGGTCATGGACGAGGAAGCTGGGGAGACGGCGTCCTGCACGGCGTTCGCCGGCGAGCGGCGCATCGCCGCCGGGCCGCTGCGCGAGGTGGCGCGCGCCGCCAAGGCCTGGCTGGACGGCGACGACACGGCATCCGTGCTGATCTTCGACGATGCCACCAGCCACCCCGTCGAGATCGATTTTCGCGGCACTGCCGCCGACGTCCTGGCCCGCCTGGCGCCGGCCGAGGCGCCGCGCCGGCCCGGCCGCCCGAAGCTCGGCGTGGTGGCGCGCGAGGTGACGCTGCTGCCGCGCCACTGGGACTGGCTCTCCGCCCAGCCCGGCGGCGCCTCGGTGGCGCTGCGCCGGCTGGTCGAGGAGGCCCGCCGCCGCGGCGAGGGCGCCGACCGTGTCCGGCGCGCCCAGGAGGCCGCCTATCGCTTCATGGCCGCCATGGCCGGCGACCGCCCCGGCTTCGAGGAGGCGGTGCGCGCCCTGTTCGCTGGCGACGGACGGCGCTTCACGGCCGAGATCGCCTCTTGGCCGGCGGACCTGCGCGACCATGCCGCGAAGCTGGCGGAGCCGGCGCTGGCGGCCTGACGGAATCCGCTTCGGCCGCCCTTGTGATGCGCGGCGGCAACACCATCTTCCCGGCAGCGGGTGCCGCTCGGTGGGCAGCGTGGGTCGGAGCAGTCCGGGCCATGGGCCGGCCTGGGCCCGCGGGAGAGGCGCCTTTCGCGATGCTTCGGGTCCGAAGGGCGAGCCGGAAAGGATCGATTCATGAATTTTGACCGCTATACCGACCGCGCCAAGGGCTTCGTGCAATCGGCGCAGAGCCTGGCCCTGCGCGAGGGCCATCAGCAGTTCACGCCCGAGCACCTGCTCAAGGTGCTGCTCGACGACCCCGAGGGCCTGTCCTCGGGGCTGATCGAGCACGCCGGCGGGCGCTCGCGCGACGCCCTGGCCGCCACCGAGGCAACGCTGCGCAAGCTGCCCAAGGTGCAGGGCTCCGGGGCCGGGCAGCTCTATCTCTCGCCCCAGATCGCCCGCGTCTTCGAGACGGCCGAGAAGGCCGCCGAGAAGGCGTCGGATTCCTTCGTCACCGTCGAGCGGCTCCTGCTCGCCCTGGCGGTGGAGAAGGAGAGCGAGGCCGGCAAGGCGCTCGCCGCGGCCGGCGTCACGCCCCAGAAGCTCAACCAGGCGATCGAGGCGCTGCGCAAGGGCCGCACGGCCGACAGCGCCTCGGCCGAGAACGCCTATGACGCCTTGAAGAAATATGCCCGCGACCTCACCGAGGCGGCGCG
>NZ_JAUSVX010000031.1 GCF_030814995.1 Labrys wisconsinensis
GAAGCTCCCCCGAGCCCACGCCGGGATCTTCCGGCGAATCTGATCTGACGTTAGGTCAGCGACAGTATCGTGACAACCCCAAATTGTAGGCAGATGCCCGGAGCGACCGAACACCTATTCATCGTGGGGGGGGGCGCCGAGCCTTCTGCCAGTCTCCGCCGCACACCAGGCGCTGAGGTCGCATCCCCGGTGATGGTGTAGCTGGATGGTAGCGAAGCCGCCCCGGGGGGTGCGCCCTCAACAGCGCCATAGCGGATCGTGGCCTGACGGCGTCAGCCACCCGGCAGCAAGCGCTCTGGACACGGAGCCTTGCCGCCGCTATGGAATGCGCAGTTTAGATATATTCTAAAGAATGCACCCATGAAGCGGTTCACCGACCTGACCGAAGCGGAAATCCTGGCGCTCGCCGTCTCCAACGAGGAGGAGGATGCGCGCATCTACCTCCAGTTCGCCCAGCGCCTGCGCACCGACTATCCCGCCTCCGCCGCGCTGTTCGAGCGCATGGCCGAGGAGGAGCAGGGCCACCGCCACAGCCTGCTGGAGCTTCACACCCGCAAGTACGGCCCGGTCCTGCCCTACGTCACCCGCCAGGACGTCAAGGGGTTCCTCAAGCGCAACCCGATCTGGCTGCTCGACACGCTGCGCATCGACGCAGTGCGCCACCAGGCGGAGATCATGGAGCTGGAGGCGGCGAGCTTCTATGCCAAGGCGGCCGAGCGGGCGCGCGACGTCGACATTCGCAAGCTGCTCTCCGACCTCGCCGAGACCGAGCGCAAGCACGAGAGCCTGGCCAGCGAGCTCGAGGAGACGCTCGTCCCCGGCACGGTCCGCGCCGAGGAGCACGAGACCGCGCGGCGCCTCTTCGTGCTGCAGATCGTGCAGCCCGGGCTGGCCGGGCTGATCGACGGCTCGATCTCGACTCTCGCCCCGATCTTCGCCGCCGCCTTCGCCACGCAGAACTCCTGGGACGCCTTCCGGGTCGGCCTCGCCGCCTCGATCGGCGCCGGCATCAGCATGGGCCTGACCGAGGCGCTCTCCGACGATGGCGCCATCACCGGCCGCGGCAACCCTCTGACGCGCGGCATCGCCTGCGGGGTGATGACGGCGCTCGGCGGCCTCGGGCATACCCTGCCCTATCTCATCAGCGACTTCTGGACCGCCACGGCGACGGCCGCGGTGATCGTGGCGCTGGAGCTCGCCGCCATCGCCTGGATCCGCTGGCGCTACATGGAGACGCCGTTCACCTCGGCCATCGTCCAGGTGGTGCTCGGCGGCATCCTGGTGCTGCTCACCGGCATCTTCATCGGCAATGCCTGAGCCTTGCCCAGAAAAAAGCCGCCGGGGGCGAGCCCCGACGGCCGGACTTTCCTGAAGCGGACGGCGCGCTCAGCGCGAAGCGGCGCCGCGCGCGATTTCATCGATACGGCCACGGAAGATACCGAGGTCGTAGAGCTCGCGGTCATCAAGCGCCGACAGAGCCTTGTAGGTCTGGCGATAGGCGCGATAGGCCGAAATGCGAGCGAAGAGCGTGGAGAACAGAGCGGTGAGGGCCATGGCGGACATTCCTTGCTACGAAAACGTTTGGTTGCCCGTGTATATAGCTTGAAACGGCGCGTTTTTGTGCAAAATCGCACCGACGGGCCGGAATGTCCGCCATGCAGAGACTGCATGGATTTGCGGCAGGCCGCTTAAGGATTTTGCAGAGCTTTGCCTTACAGGCTGGCAGTGACCTGAATTTCGACCAGCAGCTCCGGCAGGGCGAGCCGGGCTTCCACCGTGGCCCGGACCGGCAGGTTGTCCGGGTCGACCCAGGCGTCCCACACCTCGTTCATGGCGCTGAAGGAGGCGATATCGCGCAGCCAGATGCTGGTGGTGATGAGCTTGGCCTTGGAGGTGCCGGCCTGGGCCAGCAGCGCGTCGATCTGGGCGAGGATGTCGCGGGTCTGCGCCTTGACGTGTCCGGACGTGTCGGCCGCGGTGATGCCGGCGGTGGTGACGATGCCATTGGCGACCACGGCCTGCGCGAAGCGCTTGCCGGGGTTGAGACGCTTGATCATGAAGGAACCCTCGAAAGTTGAGACCGGCGCTGTCTGGGGGATGGGCGGCATGAAGTCAAACGCCGCCAAGCCCGGGCAGGTTCTCCCGAACCTGCTTCCACGTGGCAGTCCGAGCAGCCTCGATTCTGCATGAAAATGCAAAATCAAGTCGTGGCTAAAGCCACGAGAGGCCGCCCCGGCGCCGGCCCCTCCTTCGCTCAGCCTCCCGCCTTCGCCACCAGCACCGGCGCATCGCGATAGAGGCCCGGGAACGTCCCCTTCAGCGCCTCCACCTTCGGCAGGTCGTTGATCATGATATAGGGGTGGTCGGGATGCCGGGCCAGGAAGTCCTGGTGATAGGCCTCGGCGGCATAGAAGCCCTTCAAGGGCTCGATCCGGGTGACGATCGGCCCGGAGAAGACGCCGGCCTGGTTCAGCTGGGCGATGTAGCTCTCGGCCACGCGCCGCTGCTCGGCATTGGCGGGGAAGATCGCCGAGCGGTACTGGGTGCCGCTGTCGGGCCCCTGGCGGTTGAGCTCGGTGGGATCGTGCACCACGGAGAAATAGACCTGCAGCAGCTTGCCATAGCTGACCTGGCCGGGATCGAAGGTGATCTTCACCGATTCGGCATGGCCGGTATCCCCGCCGCTCACCGTCTCGTACTGCGCCGTCTCCTTGGCTCCGCCGGCATAGCCCGATACGGCCGCGCTGACGCCGCGCACGTGCTGGAACACGCCCTGCACGCCCCAGAAGCAGCCGCCGGCAAGGACCGCAGTCTCGACATGGCCATGCGCGGCCTCGTCGACGGCCGGCGACGGGATGGTCACCGCGCTTTCCGCCGCAGCAGGGGCCGCGTGAAGCAGCAGGGCGGCGAGGGACGCGGCGCAAAGCGCCGCCCCTCCGGCAAGCATGGTCCGGCGGGCGGCTCCGGCACCCGGCAATCCGAGCATCAGCGACATGGGACGGCTCCTTTGGCCTCAGGGTAAAGATCGCCCGCACGAGCGGGCATGCGCGGCACGCAGGCGCGCCGGCGCAGGCTGGACGGATCAGATGCCCGCGTACCATTCATAGCCGCGGTCCTCCCAGAAGCCGCCCTTGCCGCCGGCGATCGCGGCGAAGCTGTCGACGATCTCGATCCGCATCACATATTTGGCCTGCTTGTAGCCGAGCTGCCGCTCGACCCTGAGGCGCAGCGGCGCGCCGTGATCGACCGGCAGCGGCTGGCCGTTCATCGCGTAGGCGAGGATGGTCTGGGGATGGAAGGCGTCGATGAGGTCGACGCTCTCGTAATAGCGGCCGCTGCCGTCGAGCGACTGCTCGAGATCGTCGGCGCAATGGAACACGGCATAGCGGGCCTGCGGCGCCAGGCCCGCGGCCTGCAGCACCAGGCCGAGCGGCACGCCCGTCCATTTGCCGATGGCGCTCCAACCCTCGACGCAGTCGTGCCGGGTGATCTGGGTGCGCGCAGGCAGCTTCTTGAGATCGTCGAGCGACAGGCTGAGCTTGCGGGCGACCAGCCCGTCGACCGTGAGGCGCCAATCGGCGAACTTCGTCTCCAGGAGCCGGGCATAGTCCTCGCTGTCGGGCTTGGCCGTGCCGTTGGAGCGGAACACCGGCGAGAGGTCGGCCTCGGTGAATTCCCGTGCCAGCGCGCCGTTCGAGAGCAGCAGCCGCTGCGCCCAAATGGTCAGCGTCTCCGCCCTGGCCAGCACGTCGGTGACGCCGGCGCCCTGGCCGAAGGGATCGCAGGCGGCGAGGCCGATGCCACCGGCGGCGAGCGCCGCGCCGGCGAGCAGGCGGCGGCGGGTGAGGATCGCGCTCATGGCCGGGCTCCCGGGCTGGCAGGCTCGTCGGTCGCGATGGCGTAGCGGCCGGTGATCATCGAGCGCAGGTTGTTCCACAGCCCCGAGGCCAGCACCATGGCGAGGTGGACGGCGACGAACAGGACCAGCGTCGAAGCGGTGAGGAAATGGATGGTGCGGGCCGACTGGCGCCCGCCGAAGACGTCGAGCAGCCAGGGCGCGGCCGCATCGATCCCCGGCGACATGGTGAGGCCGGTCGCCACCATCAGCGGCAGCAGCCCGAAGATCACGGCGAGATAGGCGAGCTTCTGCAGCACGTTGTAGCGCCGCGCCGCCTCGCCCTTGGCAAAGCGCAGCCGCGCATGGTCGGCGATCTCGTGCAGGATGTGGCGCGGCGCCAGCTGGTCGGCGCTCGGCGCGAGGTCACGGCGGAAATGCCCGCCCACCAGCCCGTAGACGAGATAGGTGAGGCCGTTGAGCACGAACAGCCAGGCGAAGAAGAAGTGCCAGCGCCGTCCCGTCGCCAGGTCCTGATAGCTCGGGATGGTCAGCCAGGCGGGGAAGGCGCGCGCCGTCAGCTCTCCGTCGACATCCGAGGCGCCGAGGACGCCGGTCGTGGTCAGGCTGAAGCCGCCGATCCGCGTGACGCCCTTGATGTCGTCACCGCTGTCATCGGCGCCGATGGCGATGAAGGGCGTGTCGGCGTCGGCGCCGTACTGGCCCCAGTAGAGCGCGGGGTGGGCGTTGAAGATCTGCAGGCCGCTGAGCAGCAGAAAGCCGAGGCAGATCACGTTGAGCCAGTGCGTCAGGCGCACCGGCAGGGAATGTCGATGGATCAGCAGCCTGCCCGGCCGGGCCGTCCCTGCGATGCTGCGCACGCCTGCCTCCTGCATTCGGTCCAGCGCGACGCGGTCGGGACGCATCGTCGCTTGCAGGAGAGTTTCGCAGGAACAGGGGTGTCGGTTTCGCCTTCACCGCAATGTGATGCGCTCGTGCGGCGGGCGGTCGTCATGCGGAACGGGCGGGCCGTCGCGACGGCCCGCCCGTTCGCGTCCGTCAGTAATAGGGCCGGTAGCGATGATAGTGCCGATAGTGGCTGTAGCGGCCGTCCCACGGCGCATAGTGGCGGCGATAGGTGTCACGCAGATATTCCGGCGAATGCAGCCCGTGGCGCTCGCGATAGATATAGGACGGCGAGTGATAGGGCCGGCCGTAGCGCCGATGATGGTAATAATTGCCGTCGCCGTAATACCCGACCTTCTCGACGGAAATCGGCGCATCCGCGGTGATCGACGACTGGACGGGCATCGCGGAAGCCGGAGCAGCCACGAACAAGCCCGCGCCGACGGTGGCCGCGACAGCGAAGATCAACGATCTCAAACGCATAATCCACTCCATGCCTCACGACTTTCGATCGGATCGTGCAATGCACAACTCGAAAGTACTGATGGAAATCTATCGAGACTTGCCTGAACAACGCCTGAACGCGGCTTTTGTTTCACGTTCATCGACGGGCGGCGGACGGGGCGCCCGCCGCGCCGGCTTCAGTCCTGCTCGTAGCCGTAGATCTCCGGCAGGATGAAGATCGCCGCCAGGAGGCCGACGAGCGGGAAGATGGCGACGCTGAGCGTCGCATTGGCCTGGCCGATCGTCTCGAACACCTTCGGAAACAGGAAGATCGCCAGGAAGGACGGCAGCTTCACGAAGATATAGGCAAAGCCGCTGGCGGTGCCGCGATATTGCGGCCTGGCGACCACGGTCGGGATGGTCATGCAGTTCGAGGCATCCCAGTAGTGGCCCCAGAGCATGGCCGCCGCCGCGAAGGGCAGGAGCGCGGTGTGGCCGGTATGGAGCGCCCAGCCCGCGACCAGCAGCGACACGAGCACGATGGCGAAGCCCGCGATCGAGATGCCGCGCTGGCCGATCTTCGGCGTCAGCAACGGTCCGACCCAGCCGGAGATGGCGGCGATGACGTAGAGCGCCATGGTGACGAGATTGGTGCCCAGGACCGAGCTGACCCCGACCATGACGAACAGGACCGGCAGGTAGAAGGCGAAGGTGGAGAACTCGCTGCCTTGGCAGAAGCAGGCGATCCAGCCATAGATCGTGGCACGCCAGCGGATCGGATCCTTGCGGGTGTCGGCCAGGAACTCGGTCGCGCTCGGGTGCGGCACCTCCACGTCCTGGTCCGGCAGCATGTCGAGATTGTCGCCGAACATGCCCTTGGACACCTGCTTGGCCTCGCGGAACCGGCCGCGGCGGATCAGCCAGACCGCCGTCTCCGGCAGGTCGTGGCGCATCACCAGGATGATCAGCGCCGGCAGGGCGCCGAGGCCGAGCGTCACGCGCCAGATCAGCTCGGGGTCGAGCTGGGTCACCAGGAAGATCGCCACCACCGCGAGCGTCAGCACCTGGCCGATGGCGAACATGAACTGCCAGCGGTTGCCCATGACCTCGCGCTCGCCCTTGGGCATGGATTCCATGATGTAGGTGTAGCCGTTGGAGATGTCGGAGCCGAGCGGCACCCCGAGCAGGAGGCGCACCACCACCAGCCACTCGACGCTCGGCACGAAGGCCTGGGTCAGGGCGAGCACGATGAACAGGATCATGGTGGCCAGGAACATGACGCGCCGGCCGATCCGGTCGGCCAGCCAGCCGCCGATCAGCGCGCCGATCAGCGCACCGCCCTGGGTGCCGGCCGCGGCGAGGCCGAGGAGCAGCGGATCCGGATTGAACTGCTGCTTGATGAAGATCAGCACGAAAGCAATGGAATAGAGATCCCAGGCCTCGACCAGGATCGAGGCCATCATCAGCCAGCCGATCCGGTTGCCCTTGGGATTGTACTTGCTGACCAGATGGCGCACGGCGCCGTCCATGGCCGCTTGGCTGCTCGCCGCGACAGGCATCTTGTTCTTCCTTGTCAAACCTCGAGACATTCAAACGCTTGCACCGGCGCCATCGGGCGGGGGGCCCGTCACGCGAAGACGGTGCCGCCTTCGAGCGCGGCGTTCCGGACAGGCAGGATCTCCGGGGCGAAGGAGGGCTTCGCACATTCGGCTTCGTCGACCTCGATGTCGAGGCCCGGCGCATCGGGATCGTGCGAGCGGCGTTCTAGCACCGGAATCGGGCCGGGCACCACAGCCGATTGCCGGTGCGCGGCTCGACCGCGCAGGCGACGTCGCCCCTCGTCTCCGTCATCGCGGCCGCCGCCTCGCGCGCAGGGAATAGCCGGCCACCGCCAGCAGGGTGAGCCCGCCCGTCCAGACATATTGGTAGTAGGCCGAGACGTGCATGAGGTTGAGGGCGTTCTGCATGACGCCGACCGCCACGGCGCCGATCAGCGTGCCGACGGCCGTGCCACGCCCGCCGAACACGCTGGCGCCGCCGACGACCACGGCGGTGACCGAGGCGAGGGTGAAGGAGGCGCCGGCCTGCGGGTCGCCGCTGCCGATCCGGGCGGTGACGAGTAGGCCGGCCGCCGCGGCGCAGAGCGCGCAGAAGACATAGGCGAGCGCCCGCACCCGGCCCGTGTCGATGCCGACAACCCGTGCGGCTTCGGCGCTGGAGCCCACGGCATAGAGGCGCTGCCCGAGACGGCCGCGAAGCAGCATCGCCTCGGCGACCGCGAACAGCGCCACCACGGCCAGGGCGGCGATCGGCACCGGCCCGGCCTGGCCGGTGAAGGCGTCGAGGAAGGATTCGCTGACCAGGCCGCCAGGACTCGGGCGGACGATGAGCGCCAGGCCGAAGGCGACGGAATAG
The DNA here is from genome assembly GCF_030814995.1 of Labrys wisconsinensis. Classification (GTDB taxonomy): domain Bacteria; phylum Pseudomonadota; class Alphaproteobacteria; order Rhizobiales; family Labraceae; genus Labrys; species Labrys wisconsinensis. The sequence continues at coordinate 7,601 of NZ_JAUSVX010000031.1, forward strand.
GTGGCGAGCGTGGCGATCAGGTCGGGGATGCGCAGCCGCACGATCAAGAGCGCATTGGTCAGCCCGACCAGGGCGCCGGCCGCAAGTCCCGCCAGGACCGCCAGCACCACGCCGCCGCCGCCCTCCTCGACCGCGACGGTGGAGACCACAGCCGTGACCAGGCTGATCAGGGGCCCCACCGACAGGTCGATGCCGCCGATCAGGACGACGCAGAGCTGGCCCAGCGCCACCAGGGCCAGCGGCGCGACCTGGCTGGCGATGTTGGCGAGGTTGGCCGGGCTCAGGAAGAAGCCGGAGATCTGAGCCGCCACCGCGCACAGGATGGCGACGAGCAGGAGCAGCAGGGCGGCCCCGCCATAGCGCGACGCCACGGGCCAGGAGCGGCCCCGGCTCTCGCTCGCGGCCCGGCCGGCATCGGCGAGCGCGCCGGCATGCCTGCCGCCCGCCTCCACGGCGCTGCCGACGATGCGCTCCTCGGTGGCGTCCGCGCCGCGAACCTCGTCGACGATCCGCCCGCGCGAGAACACCAGGATGCGGTCGCTGAGGCCGATCAGCTCAAGGAGGTCGGAGGAAACCAGCAGGACCGCGGCGCCGGCCTCGGCGAGGCCTCGGATGCGCCGGTAGATCTCCAGCTTGGTGGCGACGTCGACGCCGCGCGTCGGATTCTCGAAGATGTAGATGCCGGGCTCGCCCACGGTCCAGCGGCCGAGCACGACCTTCTGCTGATTGCCGCCGGAGAGCGTGGCCACCGCCTGCTCGGCCGAGGATGCCTTGACCGCGAACCGCTCCATCGCCCCGGCGACGACGGCGCGTTCGCGGGATGCCGGCACCACGCCGAGCCCCGCCCAGGACCGCAGGTGCGGCAGGGCGATGTTCTCGCGGATGGAATGCGGCATGAACAGCCCGTCGCGATGCCGCTCGCCGGGGACATAGACGATGCCGGCGCGGATGGCCGCCGCCGGCGAGCCGATCCGCGCCGGCGCCCCGTCCAGTATCACCTGGCCCTGCCGCGGCAAGAGGCCGAACAGAGCCCGGGCGACGTCGCCCTGGCCATTGCCCTGAATGCCGCCGAGGCCGAGGATCTCCCCGGCGCGCACGGCGAAGCCGACATCCTCGAAGCGGCCGGGGCTGGCGAAATCCGTTGCCGCGAGGCGCACGGCCCCGAGCTCCGCGGCCCGCGGCGGATAGGCCAGCGCCAGCTCGCGCCCGACCATCATTGCCACCAGCCGGTCATGGTCGACCGCCTCGCGCGGCACGGTCCCGACCACCTCGCCGTCCTTGAGCACGGTGATGCGATCGGCGATGGCGAAGACCTCGGGCAGGCGATGCGAGATGAAGATCACCGCCGTGCCGGCGGCGGCGAGCTGCCGGACGATGGCGAACAGGTGCTGGATCTCGGCGGCGTCGAGAGCCGAGGTCGGCTCGTCCAGGATCAGCACGGCGGGATCGGTGGTGAGGGCCCGGGCGATCTCGACGATCTGCCGCTCGGCAACGGTCAGCTCGCGCAGGGGTCGGGCGAGGTCGAGGGGGAAGCCGAGACGGTCGAGGATCGCCCGGGCGCGGCCTTCCATGGCGCGCCGGTCGACGAAGGCCGGGCCGCCGGGCTCGCGCCCCAGCCAGATGTTCTGGGCGACGTCGAGGTCGGGCACCAGGCGCGTGTCCTGATAGACCATGGCGATGCCGAGATCCTGGGCGTGGCGCGGGCCGGTGATGCGCACGGGCTTGCCGCCGACCAGGATCCCGCCGGCGTCCGGCTTCCAGACGCCGGCGATGATGCGCATCAGGGTCGACTTGCCGGCGCCGTTCTCGCCCATGAGCGCATGCACCTCGCCCGGCAGGCAGGCGAAGGAGGCGCCCTTCAGGGCGCGCACGCCGGGGAAGGACTTGTCGATGCCCTTGAGTTCGAGCGCATAGGTTCCGAGCGCAGCCGGGGCGACTGGATTCATGCAAGAGGGTCCTGATGATCGCGGGGCCCCGGCGGCGGGAGGCTCAGCCGAAGAGCTTCTTGAGCTGCTCGTCGGTGAGGAGGGTGTCGACGAAGACGCCGTCCGGCAGGTCCTTCTTGATGTATTTCTGGTAGTTGCTGCCGTCGATGACGGTGGGATCGATGATCTGGCGCTTGGGCACCGCCTCGCCGCCCAGCAGCTTCACCGCGGTCCTGAGCGCCACCACGCCCTCCCAGGACGGCTCGGACACCAGGCCGATCTTGAAGTTCGGCGCCTTGTCCTTATGGGCGTCGTAGAGCTTGAGCAGGCCGTTATAATCGTCGCCGGAGACCGGCACGAGCGGCCGGCCCGCCGCGATCAGCGCCTTGAGCGCGCCGGCCGCCATCTGCGCCCCGTCGGCCCAGATGCCGTCGATCTGGGGATAGGCGGCGATGAGGTCGGCCATCACCACCTTGGCGCGGTCCTCCTCCCAATAGGCATCCTTGAAGGCCAGCACCTCGATGCCGGCTCCCAGCATCGGCTTGGCGCCCTCCCAGCACTGGGCGGTGTAGGAATTGCCGGGCAGGCCGCCGAGCGCGACGATCTTGCCCTTGCCGCCCAGCGCCTCGTTCAGGCGCTGGCCGAGGATGGCACCCTTCTTCTTCGGATCCGTGCCGATGAAGGCCGTCCAGTTCTCGCCCTCCACCGGCAGGTTGAAGGGCACGGTGACGATGCCGGCGCGGGTCGCCTTGCGCAGGGCCGGCACCACGGCGGTGCCGGAATTGGGGATGACCAGCAGGGCGTCGACGCTCTGGGTGATCAGGTCCTCGATGTCGTTGACCTGCTTGGTGATGTCGCCCTGGCCGTCGACGACGATCAGCTCATATTTGTCGGCGTTGGCGGCAGCCTCGTTCTGCATCGAGGTCAGGCACTCCGTGCGCCAGGTGTTGCCGGAGAAGCCGTTGGAGAAGCCGATGCGCAGCTTGCCGGACTTGGTCACCGGCTGGGCCATCTCCGATGACCCCTCGATCCTGGCCTCGCTGACCGCGTCGGCGAAAGCCGGGCGGGCCGTCGTCCCGAGCAGCCCGGCGAGGCCGGCCCCGAGCCCCAGCTGCAGCGCCCGGCGGCGGTCGATTGTCTGCGTCATGCGTCCTTCCTCCCTCGTTGGCCTTGCGGCGGCTCCTGGCTGGCGGCCCGCTCGGCCAGCAGTCGGTAGACGACGACGCTGACGGCGATCAGGATGCCCTGGATGACGTATTGGGCTCCGGTCGAAGCCTGGGCGATGTTGGTGAAGCTGTTGAGCTCGGTGACGAACAGCGCGCCGGCGAGCGTGGTGACGACGCTGCCGATGCCGCCGGTGAGCGCGGTGCCGCCGACGACCGCGGCGACCACCGAGGTCAGGAGGAACTGGTTGCCGATGCCCAGGCTCGGATTGCCGACATAGGCGGTGACGAGCAGGCCGGCCAGCACCGCCAGGACCGCGCTCAGGGTATAGGCGGCGACCAGCACGGCCCGGGTCGGCACGCCCATCAGCCGCGCCGCGGTCTCGTTGGCGCCGACGGCATAGAGCCAGCGCCCGAAGGTGGTGCGGCGCAGCACGAAGGCGACGGCGAGCGCGACCGCGATCCAGCACAGGGCGCTCGCCGGCAGGCCAAGGACGGAGCCCTGGCCGACGGCGTTGAAGCCGGGCGCCGAGGCGCCGCGCGGCGCCCCGCCGGTATAGACCAGCGCCGCCCCGAACAGGATCGAGTTTATCGCCAGGGTGGCGATGATCGGCGCGACGCGCAGCACCGCGACCAGGACGCCGTTGACGAGGCCGACGGCGATGCCGAGCGCCAGGCAGCAGGCGAGCGCGGCGGGAATGTTGCCGTTCTGGCCGAGCATGAGGCTGGTCGCCACGATGTTGGTCGTGGTGACCACGCCGGCGATCGACAGGTCGATGCCGCCGACCAGCAGCGCGATGGTCTGGCCCGTGGCGGCGAGGCCGAGGAAGGCGGTGACCTGCAGGATGTTCAGCACCTGGTCGGGCTTGAGCATGGCCGGCGAAACCGCCGCGGCAATGGCATAGAGCAGCAGCACCGCCGCCCAGACGGGATAGCGCACCATCGCAGCCGCCGGCTTCATGCCGATCATCCCACGCCTCCTCCGGGCCTCGCGGGACCCCGGCGCCTGCCCGGACACCCGGCGAACCCGAGCGCCTCTCGTCAGCTGCTATACGACTATGTGCGGATTGACAAATAGGCAATAGAGGAATTTAACGATTTGAGCACGTAACCTATCAGATAGGTTTGCCGGGAGATTTGAGGTGGACGAGAGCGCGACGCCGGCGGGCGGGCTGGTCGGACGGGTGATGGACGAGGTCAACGCCTTCATCCGCGACAACGAGCTCGGGCCCGGCGCGGTCATTCCGAGCGAGTCCAGCTTCGCCGAGCGCACCGGCGTCTCACGGGCCGTGGCACGCGAGGCCTTCCGCGCGATGTCGGCGCTGAAGCTCATCGACGTCGGCAATGGCCGCCGCGCCAAGGTCGCGCCGGCGGACGAGAGCGTGGTCAGCTTCATGATCGACCATGCCGTGCGCACCAGGCAGGTGACGGTCCAGCAGATCCTCGACGTGCGCCGCACCATCGAGCTCAGGACCGTGGCGCTGGCGGCGTTGCGACGGACCGACCGGGAAGCCCGGGAGATCGACGGGATCGCCGCCGAGATGCGCACGAGCTTCGCGCAGCCCGAGCGGGTGATGGAGCTCGACATCGCCTTCCATGAGGCGATCGCCCGCGCCTCGCGCAACCCGCTCTTCGTCCTGCTCGTCGGCGCCTTCCGCGTCGTGACGCGCCAGACCTGGTCGATCGGCTGGGCCAGCCGGCCCAGCGACGCGGGCCGCCACCAGAGCGTCGACGGCCATGCCCTGATCGCCGCCGCCATCGTCGCGCGCGACGTGCGCGGCGCCGAGACGGCGATGGCCGACCATTTCGACCTGACCGTCAAGGTCCTGCTCAACGCGGGCGTCAACTGACGGGATGCCGATCAAGACCACCACACCGAGAGCATGATGAAGATCACCGCCATCGAGACCCTCTGCGCCCGCGAGTTCGAGAACGTCCTGTGGGTCCGCGTCCACACCGATGCCGGGCTGATCGGGCTCGGCGAGACCTTCTACGGCGCCGGCGCCGTGGCCGCGCATATCCACGACACGCTGGCGGCCCGGCTCCTCGGGCGCGATCCCCTGCGCATCGAGGCCATCCACAAGGAGATGGTCGACCTGCCGCTGGCCCAGTCGAGCACCGGAGCCGAATACCGCGCCGCCTCGGCGATCGACATCGCCCTGTGGGACCTCTTCGGCAAGGCGATGGGCCAGCCGGTGCACCAGCTGCTCGGCGGCCAGTGCTTCGACAGGCTGCGCGTCTACAACACCTGCGCCGGCTATCAATATGTCCGCAACCGCGATATCCGCCCGGTCAACACCTGGAACATCGGCGCTGACGGGCCCTACGAGGACCTCAGGGCCTTCACCACCGATGCCGGCGCCCTGGCCGAGACCCTCCTGGAGAGCGGCATCGGCGCCATGAAGATCTGGCCCTTCGACCCCGCGGCGCGCGCCACCGGCGGCCTCGACATCTCGGCCGCCCAGCTGAAGGAGGCGCTGCGCCCCTTCGAGCTGATCCGCCAGCGCGTCGGCGACCGCATGGACATCATGGTCGAGTTCCACTCGCTGTGGAACCTGCCGACGGCCAGGCGCATCGCCAAGGCGCTCGAGCCCTATGCGCCGACCTGGTTCGAGGACCCCATCCGCATGAACTCCAGCCAGGCGCTGGCCGAATATGCCCGCTCGACCCCTGTCCCCGTCTGCGCCAGCGAGACGCTGGGCTCGCGCTGGGCTTACAAGGAGATGCTCGACCGCGATGCCATCGGCATCGTCATGGTCGACGTCGCCTGGACCGGCGGCCTCACCGAGGCCCGCAAGATCGCGGCGCTGGGCGAGACCCATCACAAGCCCTTCGCCCCGCACGACTGCACCGGCCCGGTCGCCTTCGCCGCGGCGGTCCACGCCTCGTTCAGCCAGCCCAACACCCTGATCCAGGAATCGGTGCGGGCCTTCTACACCGGCTGGTACAAGGAGCTCGTCACCGAAGTGCCCGACATCCGCGACGGCTACGTCTACCCCATGGAGGGGCCGGGCCTCGGCACCGACCTGCTCCCGGCGGTGTTCGAGCGCTCCGACCTGATCGTGCGGCGCAGCGAGGCCTGAGCCATGCCGTCCCTGTTCGATCTCTCCGGCCGCACCGCCCTGGTGACCGGCTCGACCGCCGGGCTGGGCCTGGCCATCGCCCGCGGCCTCGCCGAGGCCGGTGCCCATGTCGTCCTCAACGGCCGCGATCCCGGCCGCACCGAGGCCGCACGGGCCGGGTTCGCCGAAGCCGGGCTGCCGGCCTCGGCCAGCGCCTTCGACGTCACCGACGAGGCCGCGGTGGAGGCCGCCTTCGAAAGGCTGGATACAGCAGGCATCGCCGTCGACATCCTGGTCAACAATGCCGGCATCCAGCTCCGCAAGCCGCTGGTCGAGCTTACCGCGGCGGACTGGCGGCGGGTCGTCGACACCAACCTCACCAGCGCCTTCCTGGTCGGGCGCGAGGCGGCGCGCCGCATGATCGCGCGCGGCCGCGGCGGCAAGGTGATCAATATCGGCTCGCTCACCAGCGAGGTCGCCCGCGCCACCGTAGCGCCCTACACCGCGGCCAAGGGCGGGCTCAAGCTGCTCACCCGCTCCATGGCGGCGGAATGGGCCGTGCACGACATCCAGGCCAACGCCATCGGCCCCGGCTACATGCTGACCGAGATGAACGGGGCGCTGATCGAGGACGAGGCCTTCGACGCCTGGGTGAAGCGGCGCACGCCCTCCGGGCGCTGGGGCACGCCGGAGGACCTGGTCGGCACGGCGGTCTATCTCGCCTCGCCGGCCTCGGCCTATGTCAACGGCCAGATCATCTATGTCGACGGCGGCATGCTCGCCGTCCTCTGACCAAGGCAGCTTCGGGAGACACATCATGCGCGGCGTCGTCGTCCACGCGCCCAAGGACCTTCGCATCGAGACGGTGGCCGATCAGCCGCTCGGCTCCACCGACGTCGAGGTGCGGATCGAGGCGGGCGGCATCTGCGGCTCGGACCTGCACTACTACAACCACGGCGGCACGGGCACGATCCGGCTGCGCCAGCCGATGGTGCTCGGCCACGAGATCGCCGGCACCGTGACGCGCGTCGGCGCCGAGGTCTCGGCGGTTGCGGTCGGCACCCGCGTCGCCGTCAACCCGAGCCGGGCCTGCGGCCAATGCCGCGCCTGCCGGGAGGGCCTGCACAACCATTGCCGCGACATGCGCTTCCTCGGCAGCGCCATGTGCTTTCCCACGTCCAGGGCGGCTTTCGCGAGAGCCTGGTGGTCGGTGAGGCGCAGGCGGTGCCGATCGCCGCTTCGGTGTCGATGGCCGAGGCGGCCATGGCCGAGCCGCTGGCGGTCTGCCTGCATGCCGTGCAGCGCGCCGGCCCGCTGACCGGCCGGCGCGTGCTGGTGACGGGATGCGGGCCGATCGGCGCGCTCGCCGTCGCTGCGGCCCGGCACGCCGGCGCCACGAGCGTGACCGCCACCGACGTGCAGGACTTCGCCCTGGAGGCGGCGCGCCGGGCCGGCGCCGACCAGGCGCTGAACGTCGGCGCCGATCCCGGCGCCCTCGCGGCCGACGCCGAGGCGGCCGGGCCGTTCGACGTGCTGTTCGAGGCCTCCGGCAATGCCGCGGCGCTGCGCGGCGCGCTCGATCTCATCCGCCCGCGCGGCATCGTCGTGCAGCTCGGCCTCGGGGGCGACGTCGCGCTGCCGATGAACCTCCTGGTGACCCGCGAGCTCGACATCCGCGGCACCTTCCGCTTCGACGGCGAGTTCGATCTCGCAGTGGAGCTGATGAACCGCGGCCGCATCGAGGTCCGGCCGCTCGTCACCGCCACCCTGCCCTTCGAGCAGGCCCGGAACGCCTTCGAGCTCGCTGCCGACCGTTCGCGGGCGGTGAAGGTGCAGCTGCGGTTCGGCTGACCGGCCTGGTCCTGCTGCGTCACCGCAGCTCAGTCATCCGAACCGGACCCCTGCCACGACATCGCGAGATAAATGCCAAGGCTGTAAAGGAGGATGAACGGTGTCGCGACGACCAGCACCGCGCTCATCGCAAGGAAGGACAGCAAGCTTTCCGGCGCTGGAGGACGGTTGACCCAGCTCCTCCGTGCCTCGATCTCGACAATGGAAACGACGACGAGGCCGAGCGCGAGCCAGGCGATGGCGAGCCATTCCCACCAGGCTGCTTGACTGATCATCATGCTGGCTTGGCTGATCATGCAACAATCGCAATCACGATCCGGCGACGCCTGGCAGACGGCCGACGCCTCTTGATGGCATTATCCCAACGAGCCCTTGCCTGGCAATCCCGGCGATCTCCGTGACAGCAGGTTCGGGAGAACCTGCTCAGCGCGCCGCGTGGATCTCGCGGACGATCGCCAGCCAGGCCTCGGCGGCGCGCGAGAGATAGGCGCCGCGGCGCCAGACCACCGCCATCGCCCAATCGGTGCGCGGCTCGGCCAGCAGGACGCGAGCGACGGCCGGGCCGGATCGCTGCTCGGCGATGACGCGCGGCAGGAAGGCGACGCCGAGACCGGCGGCGGCGAGCTCGACGAGGAAGTCGATCTGGCTGCTCTGGGCCGCCACCGTCGGCTCGAAGCCGTGGCGCCGGCAGGCCTCCAGGAGGATGCGGTTGAGGGCGAAGCCGGTCTCGAACAGGACGAAGGGCACGTCCTTGAGGTCGGGCAGCGCGATCTCGGCACGCCCGGCCAGGGCATGGCCCGCGGGCAGCAGCGCCACCAGCGGCTCGCGCCGCACCGCCTGCCAGGCGAACTCCTCCGAGACCGGCAGCAGCGAGGCGGCGAGATCGATCTCGCCGGCCCGCAGGATCTCCTCCAGCCGATCGCTGCCGTGCTCGACCAAGCGGATGTCGACGCGCGGATGGCGGCTGCGATAGGCCGCGAACACCGGCGCGAACAGGAGGCTGGAGCCGATCGGCGGCAGGCCGAGCCGCAGGGTCCCGCGCCTGAGGCCCTGCAGGTCCTCCAGCTCGGCCATCAGGTCGTCGCGCTGGGCCAGCATCCGCACCGCCCGCCGGAAGACCACCTCGCCGGCCACGGTCAGGCGGCTGCGATGGCCGATGCGGTCGAGCAGGGTGACGCCGAGCTCGTCCTCCAGCTGCCTGACCGCCTTGCTGACGGTGGATTGCGTGGCGAACACCACCTTGGCGGCCTGCGAGAAGCCGCCCTGGCGGACCACCTCGACGAAAGCGCGCAGGGTGCGGAACTCCATGACTATTCCGTATCAGAATGATCAACAGTCGAACAAGTCATTTTGAGCATGATGCGGTGCGGCATAGACTGGCCATCGGAAACACAGCCATGACCGCATCCCAGCTCCTCCCACGCCTTCGCCGCAGCCGTTCGGCCCAGATCGGCCTGCTCGTCGTCCTCTGGCTGGCGGGCGAGGTCCTGGTCCGGCTGCTCGCCCTCCCCGTCCCCGGCGGCATCGCCGGCATGGCCATCGCTCTCGCGCTGCTGGCGAGCCGCCGGCTCGACCCCGGCAGCGTGCGCCGCGGCGCCGATTGGTTCCTCGCCGAGATGCTGCTGTTCTTCGTGCCGGCGGTGCTGGCGGTGGCCGAGCACCGCGAGTTCCTCGGCCTGCTCGGCCTCAAGGTGCTGCTGGTCATAGCGGCCGGCACCGTGGCGGTGATGGGCGTGACCGCCCTCACCGTCGACCTCTGCATCCGCGCGAGGCCACGGCCGTGACCGCCCTCCTCGCCGCCTTCGGGTCCTCTGCGCAGGCGCTGTTCTGGTCGGCGGCGACGATCGGCCTCTATCTCCTGGCCAAGCGTCTCTACCGCCGCTGGCGGCGCTGGTGGCTGATGCCGCTGGCGCTGACGCCGGCGCTGCTCCTCGTCGCCGTGCTGGCCCTGCATGTCAGCTATCGCGACTATATCCGCGGCACCGGCTGGATGGTGGCCCTGCTCGGGCCGGCCATGGTCGCCTTCGCCGTGCCGATCTACGAGCAGCGCGCCCTGATCCGCCGGCACTGGCCGGTGCTGGCGGCCGGCATGGTCGCCGGCAGCGCCACGGCCATGCTGACCGGCTGGGCCCTCGCCACCCTGCTCGGCCTCGACGGCGCCCTGCGCCTCAGCCTCCTGCCGCGCTCGATCAGCACGCCCTTCGCCATGACCGTGTCGGGCGACATCGGCGGCATTCCCGACCTCACCGCCGTGTTCGTCGTCGTGACCGGCGTGCTCGGCGCCGTGCTCGGGGACGTGATGCTGGGCTGGCTGCCGACCCGCTCGGCCCTGGCCCGCGGCGCGCTGTTCGGCATCGGTGCCCACGGCGCCGGCACCGCCCGGGCCCACGAGATCGGCCAGGAGGAAGGTTCCGTCGCGGGCCTCGTCATGGTGCTGGTCGGCCTCGCCAACGTGCTTGCCGCCCCGTTGCTGGCGCATTGGCTGCGCTGAGCGGGAGGAGGCACCGCCCGGGCGGCGTCTCGTCCATCGCGATGTTGGCGGCGATCATCGCTCACCACGGCGGCCGAGGATCCGAGATCGCCGCCGTGTACATGTAGACGCCGTCCCGCCGTCGGCGGAGCTTGCTCGGATCCAGGCGCACAGTTGTCCCCGGCCTCTCTTCTTGCCAGTCCAGCACGACCACTGGTTGCGATCCGTCGAAAACCAGCGACAGCGTCTGAATCCAGGAATATCCGCCGCGCAAGACGATGAGCTGGACACGATCGACTTGCATGGTTCTTTTCGTTAGGCTTCTTTGTTTAGATAAGAATATCTTCCGTTCGTGATTCGCATTTCCTTATACAATCGCGAGTAGCGAGCCTCAAGTCGGCATGCTATCGTTACGGCAGCTTCGGTCGTCCACCAACGGTCGGGGCTCGGGCCGTCGGTGTCACCAGCCCCCCCATACCCCTACCGGCGGCCCGTCTCCTCTCTCTCCGCCTTGACCGTGCCGATGGCGCAGGTCCAGCCCGACGCGTCGTGGTCCACGCCATGGGCGTCGGCGTCGAGCGCGCTCGTCCAGATCAAGGCCGGCAACTGGGACGCGGCGGCCTCGGCGCTGATGGCGCAGCCGGGGCGCCCACGCCGCCCGTGGTTGCGCCCGCCCGCCTCGGCGAGATAAGCCGAACCTGACTGGCCGGCGGCCGCGCACCCGACGAGGATGGCATGACCGACGATCCCTTCGACCTCGAACGTTTCGTCACCGCGCAGGTGGGCTCCTACGACACGGCGCTGCAGGAGCTGCGCGCGGGGCGCAAGCGCAGCCACTGGATGTGGTTCGTCTTCCCGCAGCTGCGCGGCCTCGGCCTGTCGGCCACCGCCCGGTTCTACGGCATCGGCTCGCTCGCCGAGGCGCGGGCCTATCGCGAGCATCCGGTCCTCGGCCCGCGGCTGGTGGCGACGACACAGGCCATGCTGCAGCATCGGGGGTTCAGCGCCCACGCCATCCTCGGCTCGCCCGACGACCTGAAGTTCCGCTCCTCCATGACGCTGTTCGCGCGCCTCGATCCCGCAGGCCCGTTCCGCGCGGCGCTCGATGCCTTTTATGCCGGCGAGGAGGACGGGGCGACGCTGCGACTGCTCGAAGGCTCGTAGCCGGGCTACTCGAAGGCTCGTAGCCGGACCGGCCTCAACGCAAGTCCCGCGGCGTGATCCCCAGCTCGCGGCGCATCCAGCGCGCCATGTGCGACTGGTGGGCGAAGCCGGCGGCCAGCGCCGCTTCGCCGGCGCTGGTGCCGCCCTGCAGCAGGAGCCGCGCCCGTTCCACGCGTCGGCGCACCACGTAGCGGTGGACCGTCATGCCGGTCGCCTGCTTGAACCCCTGGCGCAGATGCGAGCTGCTGGCGCCGGCCTCCCGGGCGAGCCGCGCGAGCGTCAGCGGCCGGTCGAGATGCGCCTCGATGAAATCGAGCAATCGCCGCATCTGCGCGGCCGAAAGCCCTCCTCGCGGCGTCTCCACGCGCCGCGACAGGCCGACGAGCTGCGTCGCCAGGGCGATGCCGATCGTGTCGGCATAGAGGTCGCCGCCCGGGGCACCCGCCTGCCGCTCGCTCTCCAGCGCCAGCGCCAGATGCACGATCGGCTCGCTCCGCAGCATGTGCCGCATCGCCAGCGCCGAGCGCCCGCTGCCCCGGCCGAGGTCCAGCGCCGCGCGCTCGATCACGGCGGGAGCGAGCCGGATCTCCAGGCTCTCGCAGGCGCTCGCCGCGTCGTAGCCGCCCGCCTCGCCCGCCGGCACCAGGTCGATGTCGCCGCTGCGCCGCAGGTGATGCGTGCCGCTCGCCCGGCATGTGGACCAGGTGGCGGGGCTGGCATGGACGAAGACGCGATGCGCGTCGATCGGGGCCAGCAGGATCGGCCCGGCCTCGCTGCGATGCCTGACGAGGCTGACGCCGGCCGGCATCCAGGGCGGAAGGAAGGAACTGCGCACGCCGCGCCTCCGGAGCTGAAGCGGAACGTGCTCAAACATCGGCGCTTCCTGCGCGACTTTCAACGCGCCCCGCCGGAGATTGCCGCCGTTCGAGAGCGACGGAGGCAACAGATGGCATTGTACGTGGTGGTCGGAGCAGGCCCGGTCGGGCGCGAGACGGCGCGGCTGCTGGCCGCGGCGGGGCACGGGGTCAAGCTCGTCAGCCGCAGCGGCACGATGGTCGAAGGCGCCGACGGCGTCGCGCTCGATGCACGCGATGCGCCGGGCCTCGCCGCGGCGAGCGCCGGGGCCGAGGCGATTGTCATGTGCGCCATGGCGCCCTACCACCGCTGGCCGGCGGAGTTCCCGCCGATCATGGACGGGGTGGTGGTCGCCGCCGAGCGCGTCGGGGCGCGCCTGCTCGTGGCCGGGAATGTCTACGGCTATGGCGAGGGGGCTCCCTCCCCGCTGACCGCCGCCGCGCCGCTCGCCCCGACCACGGTCAAGGGCCGGGTGCGCGCCGCGATGTGGCAGCGGGCACGCGCCTCGGCGGTCCCCGCCATCGAAGTGCGGGCGAGCGACTATCTCGGCCAGGGCGCCGGTTCGCTGTTCACGCTGATGGCGCTGCCGCGCCTCATCGCGGGGGAACCGGCCCCCGTGGTCGGCGACCCCGATGCGATCCACGCCTGGACCTTCACCCGCGACGTCGCCCGCACCCTGGTCGCGGCTTCGCGCTTCGAGGGTGATTGGGCACGCGCGTTCCACGTTCCCTCGCAGCACGCCTCGATCCGCGAGCTCGCGATCCGCTTCGCCGAACGCGCCGGCGCCCCGCCGCCCGATCTGCGCGTCCTGAGCGACGCCGAGCTGGACGGGCTGGCGCGCCAGGACGAGATCATGCGCGAGGTGGCGGAGATGGCCTATCTCTACCGCCGGCCCTGCCTGCTCGATGCCGCGGAGACGGAGCGGCTGCTCGATGTGACGGCGAGCAGCCTCGACCAGGCGATCGACGACACGCTGGCACGGGAGGGTTAGTGACTAGAATTGGAGTTTGGTACCACTAGGCCGGTCGGTTTGGCTAGAGAAGCAGAGTTGGCAAGTGCATCAAAATGAGATAGCCAAGCGAGTATCGGGGCTAGACGCGTATGACAATCACGATTGCATGGGAGCGACGCCTCTCCACATATTCAGAACTCGTGTTCTGCTCCGATAGTCGCTTGAACGGGGGTGGCAATATAGATGTCTGCCAAAAAATATTTCCCCTCCCTCGCGAAGACGCCGCCATCGGCTTTTGTGGAAGCACGTTGATCGCGTATCCTATTATTCATCAATTTTCATCTTACATAAAACATTATAAAAAGAACCTTGATCGCGCTTTAGATGGAACAGAATTACCGAAACGATTTTGTGATTTAGCTAATAATTTTCTAAAATCATATATTGATCCGGTAAATCTTGTCGAAGAATTGCGCGAAACATCGTTTCTAATAGGGTGCTTTTCGTGGCGACTGAAGCGCCCGATTATAAGTCGTATAACTTATGACAACGGTCCGAAGATTTATGTCGCTGCCAGCGCACGCTTTCCGAAGTCGAAAAGTAAAAATCTCTCTAGTGGTGGTCAATTCTCTATAATTGGTGATCTTCGTAATCAGTTTTTTGATACGCTTGCCTCCTATATAAATTATACCGATTGCAAGAATTTCGATATGGAACCATTTAGCGCGTTATCAGAAATGCTTAGCAATTCAACATATGTTGACAGACGAGGCCCCCACAGAGGAGTGATAGGTGGCGCACCACAAATTTTAAAGGTCTATCCATTTCTTAGAACGATTGAATTTGCAGTTTTTTGGCCAAGTAAAATTGGGGGAAAACTTTATTTAAATGGGCGGGAAACATTCGATTATGAGAAGATACACGTACCTCATTTGGATTCCAAAAGTCTCGACGTCCATTATCCGTTGGGCGAAATCGGAAATTCCGCTCCGGATCCAGTCGTAACCTTTTAATTAGCAGTCAGAATTGAGGCTGCTAAGTGGGAAACGGCAAGGGCGGCGTCGGCAAAGAGGCAAGAGTAGCCGTGGGCGATAAGGTCAAGGTGTCAGAATCTGCGTGCTAACCCCCTCTCCATCAGCGCCGCGAGGTTCGCCAGCGTCGAGGCGAGGCCGACGGCGTGGTCCTCCGGCGAAATGCCGGCCGGCACGTCCTCGCAGGCGATGGTCACCTCGGTCCCGCCCGGAACGGGCGCCAGCGACCAGGTCATGCGCATGGCTCCGGCGAAAGCCGGGTCGTCGGAGGGAAATTCCACCCGGTGGACGACGCGCATGTTCGGCACCAGCTCGAGGAAGCGCGCCTCGACCACATCGCTGTGCTCGGAGGCCTTGCCGGGCGTGTGCCCGGCGCCTTCATAGGTCAGCACCAGGCGATAGCGCCCGCCCTGCCAGGGCTCGAAGCGCTCGATCGCGGCCGTCATGCCCGCGGGCGGCAGCCAGACGAGCCAGGATTGCGGGTCGAGGAACGCCCGGTAGAGAGCTTCGGGCGTGGCCTTGATCACCCGGGACGCCTGATCGATCCGCCGGGCCGTTTCCGCTCCCGCCATGCCCGTTCCTCCTCTGCTGCCGGCAGTCCGCCGGCACGGTCAGTCCTGAGTTCCACCCATGAAGGCCAGGCTCATGAAATCGTAGAACGCCCGCGTCGCCGGGCTGAAATCGGCGTCCCGCCGCCAGGCCAGGCCCACGTCCATGGTCGGGATGGGGTCCTCCACGACGCGCGTCTCGATGCGCTGGCCCTCCAGCGACCAGGGCCGGTAGACCATGTCGGACAGGAGCGTGATGCCCATGCCGGCGGCGACCATGCTGCGCACCGCCTCGACCGAGGAGGTGCGGAAGATCACCTGCGGCCTGCAGCCGGCATGGGCCCAGTAGCGGCCGGCGGTCTTGGCCGCCTCGTCGACGGTCAGCATGATGTAGGGGTGGCGGGCGACGTCGGCGAGGCCGACGCGCTCCTGGCGCAGGAGAGCATGCTCGGGCGGCGTCCAGAGCCGCCGGCGCGAGCGCAGCAGCGTCTCCGAATCGAGCCGGTCGCGCGCCAGCAGGTTGGAGACCAGGATCACGGCGATGTCGAGGGCCCGGTCCAGCAGCGCCTGCTCGATCACGTCGCGCGAGGCCTCGTAGAGCTCCAGCACGACGCCCGGCGAATGCGTCATGAACCGCCGGTGATGCCGCGGCAGGAAATAGCCGGCGACGGTGTAGGTGACGCCGACCCGCACCGTGCCCGAGGCGGTCGCCCCCGAGAGGCGCGGCAGCCGGACGGCCTCGTCCACCGCGGCCAGGATGTTGCGTCCGTGCAGGAGGAAGCGGTTGCCTTCCGGCGTCAGCGCCACGCCGCCCGGGTTGCGCTCGAACAGGCGCGTGCCGAGCGTGGCCTCCAGCTGCTGCACCGCGGCGGTGACGGCGGACTGGGAGACGTTGAGATCGACCGCGGCCTGCGAGATCTGGCCCGATTCCGCCGCCGCGATGAAGTAGCGGATCTGCTTCAGCGAAACCGGCATGCCTCCTCCGTGTCTGCCGATGCAGTATCTGTTTTCTCGATATCCAATACCTCAAATTGCGATTTTACAATATGAAACACATTTGCAACGTTCCCGTCATGGATGGACGACATGACGAGGAGGCCTCGTGGTCCTGATCAACTGCGACATGGGCGAAGGCTTCGGCATCTGGAAGCTCGGGGACGACCCGGGCATCATGCCCTCCATCCACATCGCCAATGTCGCCTGCGGCTTCCACGGCTCGGACTTCAACCACATGCGCGCCACGGTGCGCCTCGCCAAGGCGCACGGCGTCAAGGTCGGCGCCCATCCCTCCCTGCCCGACCTGCAGGGCTTCGGCCGGCGCGAGATGAAGATCGGCCGCGAGGAGCTGGCCAACTGCCTGATCTACCAGATCGGTGCCCTGAAAGGCTTCCTCGACGCCGAGGGCATGAGCCTCAACCATATCAAGCCGCACGGCTCGCTCTACGGCATGGCGGCGCGCCAGCCCGAGATCGCCGAGGCGATCTGCGACGCTGCCGACGTGTTCAGGGTGCCGATCCTCGGCATGGTCGGCACGCTGCACGCCAGCATCTATCCCGCCCGCGGCCACGGCTTCATCGCCGAGTTCTATGCCGACCTCGACTATTCCGACGAGGGCACGGTGATCATCACCCGCGAGCATCCGCCGCTCGACCCGCACGCGGCGGCCCGGCGCTGCGTCAGGGCCGTGCGCGAGGGGCTGGTCACCTCCGTCGGCGGCCACGAGATCGAGGTCGGCACCGACACGATCTGCGTCCATTCCGACACGCCGGGCGCCGAGGTCCTGGCACGCGTGCTCAGCGAGACCCTGCGCGCCGAGGGCATCGTGCCCCCTGCGTCCCATTGACCAGACCGCCCGACCGGGCAGGAGAACGATGCATGGCCGTCAAGACCATCCAGGCGCCGATCCCCGGAACTTTCTACCGTTCCGCCTCGCCCGGCACGCCGGCCTTCAAGACGGAAGGCGACGCCGTGGCGGTGGGCGACACGGTCGGCCTGATCGAGGTGATGAAGACCTTCACGCCGGTCGTGGCCGAGGAGGCCGGCACGCTCGTCGCCTTCCATATCGAGAACGAGGATGCGGTCATGGCCGGCCAGCCGCTCTACGACCTGGAGGCCTGAGGCATGCGCATCCGCCGCATCTTCGTCGCCAACCGGGGTGAGATCGCGGTCCGCATCATCCGCGCGGCGAAGGAGCTCGGCATCGCCACGGTGCAGGCGGTGAGCGCCGCCGACCGCGACATGCTGGCGGCGCGCCTGGCGGATGCGGTGGCGCCGGTCGGTCCGGCCCATGCCAGCAAGTCCTATCTCAACAAGCCGGCGATGCTGCAGGCGGCGCTCGACGCCGGCTGCGATGCGGTGCATCCGGGCTATGGCTTCCTCTCCGAGAACACCGAGTTCGCGGCGATGGTCGAGGACGCCGGCCTCGTCTTCATCGGCCCGAGGCCTGAGACCATCCGCGCCATGGGCGACAAGGCCATGGCGCGCGCCATCGCCGCCAAGGCGGGCGTGCGCACCGTGCCGGGCAGCGAGGGGCGGGTCGAGGGCGTCGAGGCCGCGCGCCGCGTCGCCGAGGAGATCGGCTATCCCGTGATGATCAAGGCCTCGGCCGGGGGCGGCGGGCGCGGCATCCGCGTCGCGAGCACGCCGGCCGAGCTCGAAGCCCTGATCCCGCAGGCGAGCGCCGAGGCGCAGGCAGCCTTCGGCGACGGCGGCCTCTATCTCGAGCGTTTCATTGCCCGCGCCAGGCATGTCGAGGTGCAGGTGCTCGGCGACGGCGAGCGCGTCGTCCATCTCTTCGAGCGGGAATGCTCGCTGCAGCGCCGCCGCCAGAAGGTCTGGGAGGAGGCGCCGGCCGCCGCCCTGCCGGCCGATATCCGCGAGGAGCTCTGCGCCTCGGCCGTGCGCCTCGCCGCCTCGGTCGGCTATCGCGGCGCCGGCACGCTCGAATATCTCTACGACGACGACAGCCGCGAGGTCTTCTTCATCGAGATGAACACCCGCATCCAGGTCGAGCATCCCGTGACCGAGATGATCACCGGCATCGACCTCGTGCGCGCGATGATCCGCATCGCCGGCGGCGAGCCGCTCGCCCTCGCGCAGGGCGACATCCGGGCCACCGGCCATGCCATCGAGGTGCGCATCAATGCCGAGGACCCCTCGCGCGGCTTCCTGCCGGCGCCGGGCACGATCTCGACACTGACGGTGCCGGGCGGCATGGGCGTGCGCTTCGACACCATGCTCACCCAGGGCTATGCGGTGCCTCCCTTCTACGATTCCCTGCTCGGCAAGCTCGTGGTCTGGGACGACACGCGCGAAGCCGCGCTCGCGCGGCTCACCCGCGCGCTCGGCGAGCTCCGGGTCGAGGGCGTGCCGACCACCGCCCCCCTGCATGCCGCGCTCGCGGCCGATCCCGCCGTGCGGGCCGGCGCCGTGCACACCCGCTGGCTCGAGGCCTGGCTGGACGCGCATCCGCTGGCCCCGCCCGCACCACCCCAGCCCGCCGAGCCGGCCGTCCCGGCCCGGGAGACCCTGCAACGAGCCTGATCCCGAACGCGTGAAGGAGACCGACGCCGATGCGCTATTCCTATGGGGGTGACGAGCACATCTTCGTCGAGGTCGGCGAGGAGATGTCGCTCGATGCCTTCTTCAAGAGCCTGTCGATCACTCATGCGGTGCGCGAGAGCCGCATTACCGGCGTCACCGAGATCTGCCCGGCGAACGCCTCCTTCCAGATCAAGTTCGACCCCGACCGGATCGCGCCCGACGACCTCCTGAGGGAGTTGAAGGCCCTGGAGGGCACGGGCGACAGCGCCGGCGGCGTCCTGAAGACGCGCATCGTCGAGATCCCGGTGTTCTACAACGATCCCTGGACGCACGAGACGCTGATGCGCTTTCGCGAGCGCCACCAGGACCCGACCGGCACCGACCTCGACTACAGCGCTGGGATCAACGGCTATGACGGCATCGAGGCCTTCGTCGCCGCCCATTCCGGCTCGCCCTGGTTCGTCTCGATGGTCGGCTTCGTCGCCGGCCTGCCGTTCCTCTACCAGATGGTGGAGCGGCAAAAGCAGATCGAGGCGCCGAAATATCTGCGTCCCCGCACCGACACGCCCAAGCTCACCGTCGGCCACGGCGGCTGCTTCGGCTGCATCTATTCGGTGCGCGGCGCCGGCGGCTACCAGATGTTCGGCATCACGCCGATGCCGATCTACGACCCGAAGCAGGAGATCAGCTATCTCCGCGAGTTCATGATCTTCTTCCGCCCCGGCGACATCGTGAAGTTCAAGCCGGTCGACCGCGACGGCTATGACGCGGCGGTGGAGGCCGTCGACAAGGGGCGGTTCGACCCTGCCATCCGCCAGGTCGACTTCTCGCTGGCCGCGTTCAAGGCCGATCCGGCCGGCACCAATGCCCGGCTCCTGGAGGTGCTCCATGGTTGATCAGGCGGTGCTGGACATCCTCAAGCCGGGCCTCTCCACCACGGTGCAGGACCTCGGCCGGCCGGGCTACTATCATCTCGGCATCCCGCTCTCGGGCGCGATGGACCGCTATGCCCTGGTCGCCGCCAACCGGCTCGTCGGCAATGACGAGGGCGCGGCGGCGCTGGAGGCCGTGTTCATGGGCCCGGAGATCCGCTTCGGCGCCGACGCCCTGGTGGCGGTGACCGGCGGCGACCTGCCGCCGAAGGTCGACGGCGTCGAGCAGCCGGGCTGGACCGCCTTTCCGGTCAAGGCCGGGCAGGTCCTCAGCTTCGGCTTCCTGAAGGCCGGCGCGCGCGCCTATATCGCCGTGTCAGGCGGCATCGACGTGCCGCTCGTGCTCGGCTCGCGCTCCACCTACGCGCTCGGGGCGCTCGGCGGCCACGAGGGACGGGCGCTCAAGGCCGGCGACCGGCTCGCCCTCGGCGCGCCGGTCAGGCCCGGGCGGGAAGGAGCGAGCGTGCCGGCGGCGCTGCGGCCGACAGCCGGCTCGCCGGCCGAGCTGCGCGTGCTGACTGGGCTCTACTGGCACCGCGTCACCGATCAGGCCGGCATCGACTTCCTCGCCGATACCTGGAAGGTGGCGCCCGAGGCCGACCGCATCGGCTACCGCTTCCGCGGAGGCCGGCCGCTGGCTTTCGTGCCGCGCGAGCAGCCCTTCGGCGCCGGCTCGGATCCCTCCAACATCGTCGACAGCTGCTATCCCTACGGCTCCGTGCAGGTGCCGGGGGGAACCGAGCCGATCGTGCTGCATCGCGACGCGGTCTCGGGCGGCGGCTATTTCATGATCGGCACGGTCGTCTCCGCCGACATGGACCTGATCGGCCAGCTCCAGCCGCACCAGCCGGCGCGCTTCGTCGCGGTGACGATGGACGAGGCGATCACGGCCCGCCGGCAGCGGACCGAACGGCTGCAAGAGCTGGCCGCGGCGCTGGACTGAAGCCGGCACAGGCGAACCGGGTGGAGGCAAGGCCGGGGAAAGACGGGGCGACGCGTCCAGCCGCATCATCCTGCGCGCTGGGCGACAAGCCCACGCACCGAGAACACCGTTGAATGGGCGGGACGAAGGGCGCGAAGCCGCCCATCCTGCCCGCTGACGGGATGATGGGGCGGCTTGCGGCGCTGCACGACGGACGGGAACCCGCCGGGCAGCAGGATGCCGCAGAGCCGTGGAAAACGGGAGCATTGAAATGCGAGTGCGATACTCGACCGCGCAAGCGGCTCCGCATGCACGCAAGCGTTTTTGGGACGAAGCGATTTCGCGCACCTACTTTCCGCTGGACATGACCTTCCGCAACACGCCGACCTTCGCCGGAGACCTGCAGGCCTGGACGCTCGGCCATGTCTCCATCTCGCGCAATATCTCCGACGCGCTGCTCTATCGCCGCCACAAGCACCACCTGGTGCATGAGCGGGAGGAGAGCTACCTGATCACCGTCCCGGAGACGTCGGAGATCAGCTTCGTCCAGGACGGCAAGGACGTGAGCTGCAAGCCGGGCGCCTTCCTGGTGGAACGCAGCCACCTGCCCTACGAGTTCAGCCACGCCGAGGCCAACGCCCTGTGGGTGCTGAAGGTGCCGAGCGCCATCCTGCGCGCCCGCATCGGCCAGCCCGAGCGCCTGGCGACGCTGCGCTTCGATTCCACGCAAGGCGTCGGCGCCCTCTTCGTCGACCTGATCCGCCTCACCGCGGCGCGCGTCGAGGAGATGGACGAGACCGCCCGCGACGTCACGGGCAAGCACCTGGTCGACCTGATGGCGCTCGCCATCGACGCCGACGAGCGCGTGCTCGGCGGCAACGCCTCTTCTGTGCAGAGCGCGCATCTGAGACGGGCGGAACGTTTCATCCGCCACAACCTCGCCGATCCCGACCTGTCGCCGCAGATGATCGCCGAGGGCTGCGGCATCTCGGTGCGCTATCTCCACCAGCTCTTCGGCACGCAGGAGACCACCGTCTGCGCCTGGATGCGGCGCCAGCGCATCCTGATGTGCGACGAGGCCCTGCGCGATCCCGCCTGCCGCAAGTCGGTGTCCGAGATCGCCTATGACTGGGGCTTCGGCGACCAGGCCCAGTTCAGCCGGCACTATCGCTCGCAGTTCGGCTGCACGCCGACCGATGCACGCCGCGCCGCCCGCGGCGAGGAGCGCGCGCCCTCGCCGGCCTGAGGCCGGAGCCTCGACCATCCATCCGAGCAGACCATCGAACATGCCGTGCGCGCATGCAGGGCAGAGCCTTGCCCTGCGCACCGGCGCCTCAAGGGAGACCACCCCGTGCCCAACCTGCGCGTCGCCGTCGATGTCGGCGGAACCTTCACCGACATCTGCATCATGGACGAGGAAACCGGCCAGATCCGCATCGAGAAGACCGCCTCGTCGAAGGACCCGATCGACGGCATCATGGCCGGCGTCGAGAAGGCCGCCATCGACCTCCGCGAGGTCGCGCTGTTCTCCCACGGCACCACGGTCGCCACCAATGCCCTCATCACCAGGCGCCTGCCGCGCACCGCCATGGTCTGCACCGAGGGCTTCCGCGACGTGATCGAGATCCGCCGCGCCAACAAGGAGGACCTCTGGGACACCTACAAGGACGTGGTGAAGCCCTATGTCCCGCGCCGCGACCGGCTGACCGTGCCCGAGCGCATCGACGCCCAGGGCGCGATCGTCACGCAGCTCGACGAGGCGGCGGCCCGGGACGTGGCGCGCGTCCTGAAGCGGCGGGGCGTCGCGGCCGTCGCTGTCTGCTTCATGAACGCCTACATGAACGGCGCCAACGAGCGGCGCATGAAGGCGATTCTCGAGGAGGAGCTGCCCGGCGTGCCGGTCTCCACCTCCTCCGGCGTGATGCCGGAGATCTTCGAGCACGAGCGCTTCTCCACCACCGTCGTCAACGCGGCGCTGAGCCCCGTCGTGGTGGACTACACCACCCGCCTCGGCGACCGGCTGAAGCAGGAGGGCTATACCCGCGACCTCCTGCTGCTCCACACCGGCGGCGGCGTGATGACGCCGGCCAGCGTCAAGGATTTCGCCGCGCGTCTGGCCGGCTCCGGCATCGCCGCCGGCGCCATCGCCAGCCGGCACGTCGCCATGCTGTGCGGCTTCCGCAACTCGATCGGCCTCGACATGGGCGGCACCTCCACCGACGTGTCTCTGGCCTATGACGGCCAATCGCGCGTCACCAAGGACTGGCACATCGAGTTCGGCTATCCCATCCGCTTCTCCTCGATCGAGGTGCTGACCATCGGCGCCGGCGGCGGCTCGCTGGCCTGGACCGACGAAGCCGGCTCGCTGCGCAACGGTCCGCAATCGGCCGGCGCCAATCCCGGCCCCGCCTGCTACGGCAACGGCAACCGGCAGGCGACCAACACCGACGCCAACGTGGTGCTGGGCCGGCTCGGCACCAGCCTCGCCGGCGGCAAGATCACCCTCGACCCGGCGCTGGCCGCCGCGGCCGTGGACGAGGTGGCGGCCTCCTTCGGCCTCACCCGGCACGCGGCGGCGGACGCCGTCATCCGCGTCGCCAATGCCAACATGTCGGACGCGGTGCGCCTGATCTCGATCAGCCGCGGCTACGATCCGCGCGACTTCGCGCTCGTCGCCTTCGGCGGCGCCGGGGCGCTGCACGGCGCCGCCATCGCCCGCGACCTCGCCATTCCCGCCGTGATCGTGCCGCCCAATCCGGGCGTGACCTCGGCGCTCGGCTGCCTGCTGGTCGACATGCAGCACGACTTCTCGGAAAGCCATATCGGCGCGGCCGCCGACGCCGATCCCGCGACAATCGAGGCTGCCTTCGGCCGGCTGGAACAGGAGGCGCTCGACCGCCTCGCCCATGAGGGCGTCGCACTCGCCGACATCGTGCTGCAGCGCTCCGTCGACATGATGTATCTCGGCCAGTGGCGCTCGCTCGCGGTCACGGCGCCGAGCCCGATCGGCGCCATCGCCGACCTGGTCGAGGCCTTCCACGCCAACCACGAGCGCGAGTACAATTTCCGCCGCGACGACGCGCCGGTCAGCCTGTTCCGCCTCAACCTCAAGGCGATCGGCGTGGTGCCGAAAGCCGAGCTCGCCATGCACGAGCCGACGGGCGTCGTGCCGCAGCCGGTGAGCCGGCGGCCGGTCTGGTTCGACGGCGAGGCGCCGATCGACACCCCGGTCTACGAGCGCGCCGACCTGCCGGCCGGCTTCACGCTCAAGGGACCGGCCGTCGTCGAGCAGGTGGATTCCACCGTGGTGGTGCCGCCGGGCACCACGGCCAGCGTCGACACCTATCTCAACATCATCATCCGCGTGAAGGAGTGACGGCGATGGTCGCCAAGCCCACCCTCGACCCCGTCACCTTCGAGGTGCTGAAGAACTCCTTCATCACCAGCGTCGACCAGATGGGCGAGCAGATCCTCCGGACCTGCTACTCCTTCGTGATCTACAACCACGACTTCTCCAACGCGGTGCACGATGCGCGCGGGGATTCGGTGGCGCAGGGCAATGCCGACATCGCCGTCCATGTCGGCACGCTGCACTTCACCTGCAAGGAGGTGATGCGGGTCTTCGACGGCGACATGCATCCGGGCGACGTCTACGCCATCAACGACCCCTATGCCGGCGGCACGCATTTCTCCGACGTGCGGCTGGTCCGGCCGATCTTCGCCGAGGGACGGATCATCGCCTACAGCCAATCGAACGGGCATTGGTCCGATGTCGGCGGCAGCGTGCCGGGGTCGTTCGACGTGACGGCGCGCGACATGTTCCGCGAGGGGCTGCGCATCACGCCGGTGCGCCTGTTCGACAAGGGGCGCTTCTGCAAGGACGTCGCCGGCATGATCGCGTCCAACACCCGCGATCCCGCCTCGATCATCGGCGACATCCATGCCCAGGCCCAGGCGACGCAGGTGTGCGAGCGCGAGATCCTGCGCCTCGTCTCCAAATATGGCCGCGACACCGTGGAGACCGGCTTCGCCGAGGTGCAGGACTATGTCGAGCGCGCCATGCGCCAGCGCATCGCGGCGCTGCCCGACGGGGTGTGGGAGACGCAGGACTTCATCGACCGCGACCCCACCGGCCCCGAGGGCATGATCCCGATCAAGGTCAAGCTCACCATCAAGGGCGACAAGGCGATCTACGACTTCACCGGCAGCCACCCGACCATCGGCTCGATCTACAATTCCGCCTTCGGCACGACGTTCTCGGCCGTGGCTGCGGGCATGAAGACCTTCTTCCCCGACCTGCCGCTCAATTCCGGCTTCTACCGCGTGTTCGAGATCATCGCGCCGGAGGGCTCGATCGTCGACGCGAAATGGCCGATCGGCGTCACCGGCTTCCTGATGCCGTTCGAGAAGATCATGAACGCCATCTACGAGATCTGGTCGAAGATCCTGCCGCACCGCGCCATCGCCTGCGCCTTCAACCTCGAATATCTCCTCACCGGCGGCCTCGACGCCCGGCGGCCGGAGAAGCCGATCTTCATGTTCTACGACTGGCTGCCGGGCGGCTGGGGCGGGCGCAACGGCCGCGACGGCTGCAACGTCACCACCGCCTGCTTCGGCACCGGCATGATGGCCCAGCCGGTGGAGGGCCAGGAGCGCGTCAACCCCGTCCTGACCACCGAGTTCGAGATCCTCACCGACTCGCCCGGGCCCGGCAAATGGCGCGGCGGCGCCGGCGTGCGCAAGACCTCAAGGCTGCTGGCGGCGGAGAAGACCGTCATCTCCTATATCTGCGACCGCGAGCGCGCCGTGGTCTGGGGCATCGAAGGCGGCCTGCCCTCGATCCCGCACGGCCTGACGCTGCACCGCGCCGGCAAGGAGCGGGAGGACTGGCTCGGCGCCACCTTCTCCGACGTGCCGATGGCCGAAGGCGACGTGTTCAGCCGCCCGACCGCCGGCGGCGGCGGCTTCGGCGATCCCCTGGAGCGCGACCCGGCCCTGGTGCGCGAGGATGTGATCGACGGCTATGTCTCGATCGAGCGCGCCGCCAGGGATTACGGCGTGGTGATCCGGGCCGTCGACCCGGAGATCTGCGACTACGCGATCGACGAGGCAGGGACCGAGAGCTTGCGCCGGGAGATCCGCGACATGCGGTCCGGCTGGCTCGCCGCCGACCCGGAGGAGGTCGCGGAAGACTACCGCGCCGGCAGGATCGACCAGCTCGACGCCGTGCGCCGTTACGCCGTGATCCTCGACTGGGACACCGGCGCGCTCCTGCCGACCTCGACCGAGCAGTTCCGCGAGATGTTCCACAAGCGCTCGGCCTCGAAATGGGGGGCGGCGAGCTGAAAGCGCCGATCGCCGCCCGTCCCCGGGGGCCTTCCGCCAGGCTGGCGATGCGCGGGCCGCGCATCGCGGGGAAGACCGCCGTGCTCCGGGGGTCGACATCGCCGCCGTGCCGGAGCACAAGGGCTCATCCCTGCTCCGACATCGACATGACGAGCATCAGCCCCATGCCCAAAGCCGAGCTCTCCGATCTCTACAAGGCCTATATCGCCTGTTTGAACGGGCAGGACTGGCCGAACCTGGGACGGTTCGTCCACGACGAGGTGCGCCACAACGGCCGGCTGCTCGGCGTATCGGGCTATCGCGCGATGCTGGAAAACGACTTCGACGCGATCCCGGACCTGCATTTCGACATCCGGCTGCTGATCTCCGACCCGCCCCACATCGCAAGCCGGCTCCATTTCGACTGCACGCCGAGGGGAACCTTCCTGGGTCTTCCCGTCAACGGGAAGAGGGTCTCCTTTGCCGAGAACGTCTTCTATCGATTTCGAGACGGGAAAATCGCGGACGTATGGTCCATCCTCGATAAGGCGGCTATCGAATCGCAGCTTTAGAAGCTGTCCGCCAGCAACCACATCGGCCGGCGCGTCGCCGCCCGGCGACCAGACCGCCCGTCCGAAGCGCCATCGGAACGCCAAGATGCGCCACGATGCTGCGGATCGGCGCTCGAGGGGCCATCCGTGCTGGACGCCTTCGATCGCGCTCCGGCCTCCCTGCGTCGTTCGGCGAGAGTGTCCCATGCCTGGCTTGCAGTCGGCCGCGGCGCTGATCCGGAGAGGCGCCGGCGTGTGCGGCCTGATCCCGGCCTTCGCGCTCGTCGCCGCCCTCGCCGTGGCAGCGCCCGCCGAGACCCGGGGCGAGCCGAAGATCTGGTTCTCCATGGGCGCCATCTCGAGCGAGGCCGGCCACCAGAGCTGGGAGACCCTCTACGACCAGCCGAGCCCGCAATGGCCGCCGGCCCTGACCCGCATCACGGTCATGGGCATCCTGACCCAGGCCCTGGTCAAGATCCCCGACGCGGACCTCGCCAAGGTGGTCGCCGAGCTGAAGCGCCGGCACATCGCGCTCGGCGTCGAGATGCTGGCCCAGGCCTATACTCTGCCCGGCATGAGCGCGCCGGCGGGATGCGGCGGCGGCGTGGAGGGTTACTTCCCGCCCGAGCAGACCGCCGCGCTGGCCGCCAAGGTCGCGCGCGCCGGCGGCCGCATCGACTATGTCGCCATGGACGAGCCCCTGTGGTTCGGCCACTACTATGCCGGCCCGCACGCCTGCCGCTCGTCGGTCGAGGACGTGGCCGCGCGAGTCGCGGCCAATCTGCGCGAATATCAGAAGCTGTTCCCCGCGGTGGTGATCGGCGACACCGAGCCCTTTCCCTCGATCACCGACCAGCCGCAGTGGCGCGCCGACTATCAGCGCTGGCGCCAGGCGTTCGGACGCGCCGTCGGCCAGCCCCTCGCCTCCCTCACAGTCGATATCAACTGGGGCCAGCCGTCATGGCCGCGAAGCCTCGCCGCCGTGGCCGGCTTCGCCCGCGGCGCCGGCCTGCCGCTCGGGCTGATCGCCAATGCCGCGCCACCCACGGCGGCGACGACCAACCAGGCCTGGCTCGACGCCGCGGTCCGCAACGCCGCGCATATCGAGCGCGACCTCGGCGTCGAGCCCGCCTGGATCACCTTCACCTCCTGGGACCGCTATCCCGGCCACGCCCTGACCGACCGTTACGGGCCCGGCGAGGACTATGTGCTGGAGCACTATCTCGAACGGCGCGACGCCGGGCGTTGAGGGGCGGGTGAGCGAGTGACGAATGCCTGGGCCTCGACGATCGGCTTTCCGGCCCCACTGGAGAGATCCGAAGCCGCCGCAGCTATGCGGAGCCGCGTGTGGCGATCTCCGACACCCTGTCCCAGGTCATGTCCTGTTCACCGAGGAACCGGACCGCAGGGCTTCGTGTCTCCGCGAACAGGGCTTCGAGGGTGTTGGCGCCGGTGACCACGTTGTGGCCCAGCTCATGGACCCGGAGGCTGCTGCGCTGGACCACGCGCTGGAATGCGGCCGTCGGTTTGGGAGCCGTGCCCTCGTCGACGACCAATCTCTTGAGGTCGTTGTCGAGATAGCCGACCAGCGTCCTGGTCAGCTTTCCGAAATCGACATTGCAGACGGTCATCACGGCACGGGCATCCGCGTCGTCGATCAGCGCGAGCAGGAGATGCTCCAGCGTCGCATATTCGTGCCTTCGCTGCTGGGCGAAGACGAGAGCTTTCTGCAGTGCGGCCGCGAGCCCAGCCGAGAACAGAGGGACGACATCGCCGGCCTCGGCCACGGGTGGCGTCGGCGAGGCTGACCTGTCGATGACGAGAGGCTTCTCGCGCCGGATCAGGGCGGCCAGCGTGTTCCAGTCGGCAACGCCGAAGGTCCCGGCGATCAGTTCGAGGCTTTCACCGACGGTGATCTTGAAGCCCTTGGCGGCGAGCGCGGCGCGCAGCGTCTGCGCCATGGCCTTGGCATCGCGGAAATCGCGCATGTCTTCATCCTTTGCTGGAACGAGACAGATGTGCCAGGGGCTTGCGTTGCTGGCCCGCTCGTTCGGGCAAAGGGCTGCGAAGGCCGCGATACGTTCACCGTCCCCGGAGGGTGCAAGCGGCAGGTCGTATCCACCATGCGGAAAATGGGGCAACGCCGGACGGGTGTCAATCGCCGGCCGCCCCCTACCCCAGCACCTTCTCTCGCCAATCCTTGGCGATATGCGCCAGTTCGAGCGGCCCCTCCCGCTCCCGCAGCAGCGCCAGCACGCGCGGCGGGGTGAGCGGCAATTCCTGCACGCGCCGGCCGGTGGCGTCGGCGACGGCGCAGGCGATCGCCGCGCCGACATTGAGGATCGGCACCTCGCCGGCGCCCTTGACGCCGAGCGGGCCGATCGAGGGGGCACCCTCGTGCAGATGGATCTCCACCGGCACGACATCCTCGGCCAGCGGCACGCGATAGGTCTCCAGGCCCGACTGCAGGATGCGCCCGTCCGGGCCGATGCTCATCTCTTCATGCAAAGCGTAGCCCAAACCTTGCACAACCCCGCCCTGGATCTGCCCGGCAATGGCGCGGCGGTTGAGCGCCCGCCCGACATCCTGCACCACGGTGTAGGCCAGCACCTCGACATGGCCGGTATCGGGGTCGACCGCAACCTCGCAGTCGTGCACGGCGAAGACCGGGATATCCAGCGCCTCGATGAAATGGCCGGCGGCGCAGCCCGGCATCGCCGCGACGCCCGGCCCGGTGAAGGCGCCGCTGCCCGAGATCGGCCCGGTGAGCGACTGGGCGCGGGCGGCGATCTCGGCGATGGTCACGCCCGATCCGGGAATGCCGACGATCTCGACGCGCCCCTTGGCGAGGACGAGGTCCTCGGGCGCCGTCTCCAGCATGTCGGCGGCGACCTTGAGCATCTTGCGGCGCACCTCGACGCAGGCCGCCGTGCTGGCGGCGCCGAGCGACACCGTGGTCCGACCGCCGCCGACGCCGACATCGTAGCCGGCGGCATCGGTGTCGGCGGTGCGGACGACGACGTCCTCGGGCTTGAGTCCCAGCTCGGCGGCGACGATCTGCGGCAGGGCCTGCACCATCGAGCCCGAGCCGATCTCGACGCCCGAGGTGACCAGCGTGGCGCTGCCGTCGGGGTTGAGGTTGACGGTGGCGGCCGAGGGCCCGACGAAGACGAACCAGGTGCCGACCACGCTGGCGCGGCCATGGAGCCGGCCCTCGGCGCGCGGCGCCCTCGACGGCTTCTCCGCCCGCAGCGCCACCATCTTATCGAGCATCGGGCCGAGGACATCGCCCTCGAACACCTGGCCCGTCGCCCCGAGATCGCCGTCGCCCAGCACGTTGCGCCGGCGGAAGGCCAGGCGATCCATGCCGATGGCGGCACAGATCTCGTCGGTGTGCCGCTCCAGCGCGAAGGTGTTGTAGACGCCGTTGCAGGCGCGGAAGGCGCCGTTCGGCGCGGTGTTGGTGTAGACGGCGCGGCTCGCCAGGCGCACCGCGCCGAGCCGGTAATTGCCGCCGAGCGTGTGCGCCGTCATCGTGGTCAGGAAGATCTGCTCGCCGCCATAGGCGCCGCAGTCCATCAGCACCACCGCCTCGCGGCCGACGATCTCGCCCTCGGCCGTGACGGCCGAGCGGATGCGGATCTCGGCGTTCTCGCGGCAGAGGCAGGTCAGCATCTCCTCGCGCCGGGAATTGACCAGCTTCACCGGCCGCCCCGAGGCCCGGGCCAGCAAGGCGGCGAAGGGCTCGAGCGCGCAGTCGAACTTCAGGCCGAAGCCGCCGCCGACCGCCGGCACGGTGACGCGCACCTGCGAGGGCGCGATGCCGAGGAGCTTCGCCGTCGTGGCACGCACCGACCAGGGCACCTGCGTCGAGGTCTCGATGTGGAAGCGCCCGTCCTCGTAGGAAGCCACGACGGCGCGCGGCTCGAAGGACAGGTGGTTCTGCCGCCCCACCCGGAAGACGCTGTCGACGATCGTCACATCCGCGCGGGCGAAGGCCGCATCGACGTCGCCGCGCACCACCGTCGCCTCCCAGGCGACATTGCCGGCCCGGGCCGCCCCTGCCAGCAGCACCTCGTAATCCCGCCAGTCCGGGTGCACGAGCGGGGCATCGGGCGTGAGCGCTTGCGCCATCTCGATGACGGCGGGCAGCGGCTCGAGCTCGACGGCGATGGCCGCGGCGGCAGCTTCGGCCTGCTCCAGCGTCTCGGCGGCGACCGCGGCGAGCGGCTCGCCGTCATAGCGCACGCAGCCGGTGGCGAAGAGCGGGTGGTCGGCGATGCCGATGCCGTGGCGGCCCGGCGCATCCTCGGCCGTGACGATGGCGCGCACGCCGGGCATGGAGCGAGCCTTGGCGGTATCGAGGCGCAGGATCCGGGCGGAGGCGACCTCGGCCCTGAGCAGCACGGCCTGCAGCGTGCCGGCACCGCCGCGGTCGACGGTGTAGCGGGTGCGCCCCTGCAGCTTGTCGCGGGCATCGCGCCGGGGCAGGTCCATGGTGGCGGCGGCAGGGTCCGGCATAGCGTTTCCCTTCAAGCCGAGCGAGCTGCATCGAGCGCCGCGTCGACGATGCGCTCATAGCCGGTGCAGCGGCAGATATTGCCGGCGAGGGCGGCCTTGACCTCGGCCCGCGTCGGCGCCGGCGTATGGCGGAGAAAGTCGGTCAGCGTCATCAGCATGCCGGGAAAGCACATGCCGCACTGGACGGCGTCGTGGTCCTCCATCGCCTGCTGCAGCCGCGAGAGCCCTCCCGCCGCCAGCGCTTCGACGGTGCGGACCTCCCGGCCGGCGGCGGCGCCGAGCGGCACCAGGCAGGATGCGACGGGCTCGCCGTCGAGATGCACGGTGCAGGCGCCGCAGAAGCCCTCGCGGCACACGGCCTTGGCGCCGGTGAGGAAGAACTCCTCGCGCAGCACGTCGAGCAGCGGCGTCATCGGCCCTGAGCGCGAGGCGCGCTCCTCGCCATTGACCGTCAGCGCCGTCATGCCGGCCTCCCCAGGGCTGCGACCGCCCGCCCGACCAGGACCGGCAGGACCTCGACGCGGTACCAGCCCGGCGCCTCGATGCCTGCGCGGCCGTTGAAGCCGTCGAGATGGTCCGCGGCCCTGGCGGCGGCGCGGACGGGATCGAGCGCATCGCCCTTCAGCGCTGCCTCCAGCGCGGGCCAGCGCCGGGCGACCGGCTCGACCGAGCCGATGGCGACGCTGACGGCGCCCTCGTCCTCGACGGCGAGGCTGACGATGGCGACGGGATAGTCGCCCGCCCTGCGCAGCGGCAGGCGGACATGGGCGCTGCGCCGCGGGCGGCGGGGGACGATGACGCGGTTGAGGAGCCAGCCCGGCTCAAGGCTGGTGCGATGGGCCAGAAAGCGCTGCAGCGCCATGCGCTCGCCGGTCCCGCCGATCTGCAGCTCCACTTCGGCGTCGAGGCAGAGCAGCGCCGGGACGAGGTCCGCCGCGGCAAAGGCTGATGTGCTGAGGTTGCCGCCGACCGTCGCCATCCGCCGGATCGCCGGGTTGGCGGAATGGCCGGCGGCCTGCGCCAGCGCCCGGCACTCGGCATGGGGCGCCAGCGCCGCGGCGAGCTGGGCGTGGCTGACGCAGGCGCCGATCGCGACGGACCGGTCGTCGATGTCGATGCGCCGGAGCTCGGGGATCCGCGCGATGCCGACATAGGCGGACGCGGCGGGCTCGCGTCGCAGCGGCGCACGCATGATCCAGGTCGCGCCGGCGAGCGGTGCGCCCTCCCCGGCCCGCTCGGCCAGTGCCGCGACGGCGTCCGCCAGGGAGGCTGCCATGTGGAGACGATGCCCGTTCACCATCGCTGCGCCCTCAGGTCCGGATAGCGCGGATGCGGTCGAGGACGATGGCGGCGATGATGACGACGCCCAGGATGATCTGCTGGATATAGCCGTCGATGCGCAGGAGGTTCATGGCGTTCGACATCATGGTGATGAACAGCGAGCCGAGGATGACCGGCACCACGCCGCCGACGCCGCCCTGCAGGCTGACGCCGCCGATGACAGCGGCGGCGATGCTCTCCAGCATCAGGCTGCCGCCGAGATTGGGCTCGCCCGAGCCGGTGCGCGCCGTCAGCATCAGCGCGCCGAAGGCGGCCAGCACCCCAGCGAGGACATAAGCGAGCAGGAGGTAGCGCCGGCGGGGGATGCCCGCCACCGCGGCGGCGCGCGGATTGTTGCCGATGAGGTAGAGCGAGCGGCCGAACACGGTGTGGCCGAGCACGAAATGCAGGGCGAGGCACACCGCGATCGCCAGCATCACCGGGATCGGCAGCCAGGGGATCAGCTTGCCGTTGTAGAGCAGCGTGCTGAGGGCATCGGGCACGTCGAACACCGGCCGGCCGCCCGACATGGTGGTGGCGAGGCCGAGGCAGATGTTGAGGCTGCCGAGGGTGACGATGAACGGGTTGATGCCGAGCCCGGCGATGAAGCCGCCGTTGAACAGGCCGACCAACAGGCCGAAGCCGAGCCCGGTCACGAGGCCCGCCGCGACGACGACGGCGGGATCATAGCCCGCCGCCGCCAGGCTGGTCAGGACCATGGCGCTGGCGACGCTGACGGCCGAGACGCTGGCACCGAGCGACAGGTCGAAGCCGCGCGTCAGGATCACCACCATCTGCGCCGAGGCGAACAGCATGAGATAGCTCGACTGGATCAGGATGTTGCGCAGGTTGCCGGGCGAGAGCACCCGCGGCACCACGAGGTAGACGCAAAGCTCGACCACGACGATCAGGATCGGCAGCAGCAGCGCCAGGAGGAGGCGCAGCGCCTTCGCCGCGACGGCGTCGCCGATGCGCGGGGCGATCTCGGCCTCAGACACGGACGCTCCTCCGCTTCGAGAGCTCGTCCAGGGCGCCGGCCAGCACCACGATCGCGCCGAGGAACACCGTCTGGATGCGCGGGTCGATGGTGAGCAGGTCCATGGCGTTGGTGAGCAGCAGCAGGAACACCGCGCCGAGCGCCACCATCTCCACCCGCCCGACCCCGCCCTTCAGGCTGACGCCGGCGATGACGGCGGCGGCGATGCTCTCCAGGGTGAGCTGCGAATTGATCGCCGCCTGGCCCGAGCCGATCTGGGCCGTGAGGGCAAGGCCGCTCACCGCGGCGAAGAGCGAGCACAGCACATAGGCCGAGACGAGGTGGAACTGGGTGCGCACGCCCGAGACGATCGCCGCCTGCAGGTTGCCGCCGATCGCCACGATGTAGCGGCCGATGCGCGTGTGGTTCTGCAGGACGTAGAGCCCCGCCACGATCGCCACGGCGAGGTAGACGACGGCGGGCAGCTCCAGCCACAACGCCCGGCCGAAGCCGTCGACATAGCCTTCCGGCATGCCGTAGACTGGGATGCCGTTGGTGAGCGAAAGGGCGATGCCGGTGGCGATCGAGGCGGTTCCGAGCGTCACCATGAAGGGCGAGACGCGCAGGAAGGCGACGCAGAGCCCGTTGACCAGCCCGACCAGGGCGCCGCAGGCGAGGCCCGCCACGACGCCTGCCAGGATGATCAGCCCGGGCGCCCCGGAGAGGTCGTCCTTGAGGGCCACCATGGTCAGGGCGCTGGAGACGCTGGTGAGCGCCACGACCGCGCCGACCGAGAGGTCGAAGCCGCCGACCATCAGCACCAGCATCTGCCCGGCCGCCAGGATGACGAGGTAGGAGGAGCTGCGCAGCACGTTGAGGATGTTCGGCAGGGTCAGGAAATGCGGCACCACCAGCGCGAAGACGACGAGGAGGGCGACCAGCATGATCGGGACGAAGCCGACGCGGCCGTGGAGCATCTGCAGCCTGGTCATGCCCGCCTCGACGATAGGGCCAGCTCGCGCGCTGGCGCGCCGTGCTGCGCCTCCTCGCGGAAGAAATGCGACAGGATCTCGGCCTCGTTGATGGCCTCGCCCGAGAGCTCGGCCACCATGCGGGCGCGGTGCATGACATAGACGCGGTTGGAGAGGTTCATCACTTCCGGCAGTTCGGAGGAGACTAGGACGATCGCCGCGCCCTCGGCGACCAGCGCCTTCATCAATTCGTAGATCTCGATCTTGGCGCCGACGTCGATGCCCACCGTCGGCTCGTCGAACAGGAACACCGAGACCTCGCGGGTCATGCCGCGGGCGAGCAGCACCTTCTGGCGGTTGCCGCCGGAGAGCTTGGCGACGGCGCGCTCGATCTGCGGCGGGCGCAGCTTGAGGCGCTCAAGGATGGCCTTGACAGTGCGCCGCTCGCTGGCGCGACGCAGGACGCTTCCGCGCGAGAAGGCCGGCAGGTCGAGCGCCGCCATCGAGGCGTTCTCGCGGATCGGCCGGCCGAGCGCCAGGCCTTCGGCGACGCGGTCCGAGGGGAAATAGCACACGCCCCGCCGCAGCATGGCGATCGGCGTGGCTGCGCCGGCAAGCGTCTCGCCGCCGACCCGGACCGTGCCGGCGGCGATCGGCTCGAGCCCGTAGATGGCGCGCACGATCTCCGACTTGCCGCAGCCGACCAGGCCGGCAATGCCGGTGATCTCGCCGGCCCGCGCATGGAAGCTGGCTTCCCGCACCGCCCCGTCGGCCAGGGTCAGGCCCTCGACCGCGAGCAGCGTCTCGGCCGGCCGGTGCACGACGCGCGGGAACAGCACGCCGACCTTGCGGCCGGTCATCAATTCGACCAGCGTCGTCTCCGAGACGCCGGCGAGCGGCATGGTGGCGATCTTGCGCCCGTCGCGCAGGATGGTGATGCGGTCGCCGATGCGCTGGAACTCGCGGATGCGGTGCGAGACGTAGATGATGCCGACGCCTGATGCCTTGAGCCGGCCGACCAGCGCGAACAGCGTCTCCGCCTCGGCCTCGGTGAGAGAGGCGGTGGGCTCGTCGAGGATCAGGACGCGCAGGTCGGCGAGCAGGGCCTTGGCGATCTCCACCATCTGCTGGTGCGCCCGCGATAGGCGCGCGACCTTCTCATCCGGCTTCAGGTCGAAGCCGAGCTCGGCGATGACCTTGCGGGCCCGCTCGGCCATGCCCGCACGGTCGAGGAAGCCGCCGCTGGTCATCTCGCGCCCGAGGAAGAGGTTCTCCTCGATGGTCAGCTCCGGCACCAGGCTGAACTCCTGGAACACCGGGCTGATGCCGACGGCGCGGGCCGCATGCGGCTTGAGCCGCCCGAGCTCGCGGCCGCGGAAGCGGTAGACACCGGCATCGGGCGGGAAGGTGCCGGCGATGATGTTGATCAGGGTCGACTTGCCGGCGCCGTTCTCGCCGAACAGCACGTGCACCTCGCCGGCATGCAGGTCGAAGTCGACGCCGTCGAGCGCGACGACGCCGGGAAAGCGCTTGGAGATGCCGGCCATCTCCAGGAGAAGGCCGGCATCGCTTGCTTGGGTTCGCTCGGGAAGGTCCACGTCCAAAACAGAGGCCTCCGCCCCGACCCGGTTCCGGCCCGTCACGGCGCCGCGACGGAGAAGACCGCCTTGAAGTCGGCCGGGGCCAGGACGAGACCGATGTTGATCTTGTCCAAGTTGTCCTTGCCGATCATGTCGGGGATGGCCTTGGCGCTCTTCACGTAGGGCTGCTTCTCGAGGACGCGCACGGCGGTGTCGATGGCGATGCGGCCCTGCAGCACCGGATATTGCGTGGCGAAGCCGAGGATCTCGCCCTTCGTCACGGCGTCGAGCATGGCCTGGTTCTCGTAGGACGACATGATCAGCGTGTCCTTGCGCCCGGCCTGGGCCACGGCGCCGATCGCCGCCTCCGCCGCCGGCGCGCAGCCCCAGACGACGTTCATGTCGGGATAGGCCTGCAGCGCGTTCTGGATCAGGCCGAGCTGCACGGCGACGCCGGAATCGCCGAACTTGTCGCCGAGCATGGTGATGTTGCTCTTGCCGTCCACGGCTTTCTTGAAGCCCTTGAGGAAGTCCTCGGCCCAGCCCGAGCCTGCCGGCCCGGGGAAGGTGGCGACCTTGGCCGCCTTGTCCTTGAGGGTGTCGACGAGATAGGTGCCGCTCTGCTCGCCCATCGTGTCGAAGTCGACGGTCATCTTAGACGTGACGTCGGACTTGGAGACGGGGTTGATGGTGGAGATGATCGGCTTGCCGGCCGCCACCCCTTCCTTGATCTTCTTGTCGAGGCCGGCCTCGGAGATCGGGCCGACGATGATGGCGTCGAAGTCGCCGGCCAGGCAGTCGTCGAACTGCGAGAGCTGCTTGGGCAGGTTCTCGTAGCCGCCGGCCTCGTAGAGCGTCATGTTGACGCCCATGCGCTTGGCCTCCTCGACCACGCCATAGTCGACGGCCACCCAGAACGTGTCCTTCATGTGCGGGAACAGCACGCAGATGTTCCAGGCCTTGGACGCCTTTTCCAGGGGCGAGTAGTCCTCGACCTTCGCGGTACCGGAATCGAGATTGTAGATCTTGGCCGGCCACCATTTGTCGGCGGCCTCGGCCGTGCCGCAGACCGCCAGCCCCGCGGCAACGGCTGCCGCCAGCATCGAAACCGAGTTCTTCATGCGACACCCTCTGTCGTCTGCGTGTTCTGTTCTGGAGCGGGCGTCGAGCACCGCATGCGCCGGCCGCAGGAACGGCACATTGCCGGTCACCTTAAGGGCCGACATCCCGCCTGGTCTTTGTGCTGAGGGCGCCATTGCTTGCATCCGCGTGCATTGCAGCAGGCGAAGGGCGGGTGGGACGATATACGCGATCGAAACCGATCACGCTGGAATGGCCGGGCCGAACCGGGCCACGACGGAACGGTCTCGGCGAGAACGACGACAGTTCCATCATCCTCGACGTCATGAGCGGACTTGATCCGCCTATCCACGCGCACTCGACAATGGCTATGCTTGCCGCGCGCGGCCAACCAGCACTTTCTCGTCACCGCCGGCGTTCGCGTGGATGGCCGGATCAAGTCCGGCCATGACGGACCGCCTCACTCGTCCACGGACCACGCCCGAACGGACGCTGGCCCCCGGGGCCCTCAGTCCATCGACAGCACCAGCCGGGCGGTGTTCTCGTCGGTGATCAGCGAGTTCGCCAGGCGTCCCTTGAGGGCGGCACGGATCGCCGGCGCCCGGTAGACGCCGGAGGCGACGATGGCGGTCGGCCGGTCCGCCGGCTGCGTCCTGACGAAGGAGGTCAGGCGGTCGTGATAGGCGGCGTCGACGATCTCGCCGTCGGCGGAGATGGCGCAGCCGAGCAGCTCGCCCACCCCGCCCGCCTCCATCGCCTGCGCCGTCTCCGCCGCCGTGATGAAGCCGTCGCGATAGAGCGTCGCCTCCGGGCCCCAGAAGCCGATGCCCATGATCAGCAGCGTCGCCTCCTCCACCAGCGAGCGCAGCACGCCGTAGCCCGGCTGCGCCTGCAGCACCTCGCGCTCCTCCACCGTGTTGGTGACGACCGGCACGGGCAGCGGATAGCACTGGGCGTTGAGCCGCTCGGCCAGGCGCGTGACCACGTCGTAATGGGTCGCCCGGCCGTCGCGCGTCAGGTTGCCCATCAGCGACACGCAATGGTGCTGCGGCCGGTCCATCGGCGGCAGGCGCCGCGACACCTCGCGCATGGCCCCGCCGCTGCCCATGCCGATGGTGAGCGGCGCCTTCTGCTGGATGATGTTCTCCAGGTAGAACGTCGCCTGCGAGGCGACCGAGGGGATGTCCTCGGTGCTGCCGCTCTCGCTCAGGCACACGTCGCAATAGATCAGGCCGAACCGGTCCTTCAGCCGGTCGGCGAGCTGGATCGCCTCGGCCAGCGGATGGATCAGCTGGAAGCGGATCAGCCGCTCGGCATTGGCGAGCGCGATCAGGCGCTGCACGATCTGGCGCGAGATGTTGAGCTCGGCCGCGATCTGCTCCTGGGTCCGGCTCTTGAAATAGTAGAGCCAGGCCGCTCGTGCGGCGAGGTCCAGGCGGCGATCGCCGGCCGGATCCGGGCGCTCCATCGTCACGGCAATTCCTTCCCAACCA
Organism: Labrys wisconsinensis; assembly: GCF_030814995.1. GTDB lineage: Bacteria > Pseudomonadota > Alphaproteobacteria > Rhizobiales > Labraceae > Labrys > Labrys wisconsinensis. The sequence goes on from NZ_JAUSVX010000031.1 coordinate 45,836, forward strand.
TGTCGGCGCCCGATCCCCTCGTCCGGCTAGAGCTTCAGCAGGCGCGCCATGGTGCCGCCGACGATGGCCGCGTAGCCGTCCCGGTCGGGCGTCGCGCGCTCCATCTTCTGGAACTCGAACTCGTAGTCGACGAAGGGCGAATCCGTGCCCCAGATCACCTTGTGCGGCCCCAATTCCTTCACGGCGGTCTGAATCTCGAAGATCGGCGCTCGCGACGTCTCCAGATAGAGGTTGTCGAATTGGCCGGCAAAGGAAATGGCCTGCGCCACCGACCAGAAGAAGCCCATATGGGCCATCAGCAGCGGCACGCGCGGGAAGCGGGCCGCCATCAGCGCGAATTCCGGCGGCGCGTTGTAGAGGTCGCTGGCGCCGTGGACGATGATCGGGAAGCCCAGTTCGTCCGCCACCTCGAACAGGGGGTCGACCAGCTCGGGATCGGCGAGGTGATAGCCGTTGATCGTCGGGTGCAGCTTCAGCCCCTTGAAGCCCCATTGGGTGATGCAATGGCGCACGATGTCGGCCGCATCGCGCTCCCAGGGGTTGACGGCGCAATAGGGGATCAGCCGGTCCGGGAACTGGTCATGGGCGTCCTTGACGAAGTCGTTGGTGAAGTTGCCCTCGACGAAGGGGAACACCACGGCCTTGTCGACGCCGGCCGCGTCGAGCTTGGCCACCAGCTCGGTGCCGGTCTGGCGGGCTCCCGGCCGGTCGCCGAGATGGTTGTGGGCGTCGATGACGAGTCCCATGACTGTCTCCTCTCAGGTGTTGCGCTTCAGCGCGCCGATCGCCATGGCCATGAGGATGAAGCCGCCGTTCAGGGCGAAGCGGTAGGGCGCGCCCAGGCCGAGCAGGGTCAGGCCATTGCCGAGAAAGGTGATGAACAGGGCGCCGATCAGCGTGCCCCAGATGGTGATCTCCGCCCGCCGCGACAGCAGCGTCCCGAGATAGACGGCGGCGAAGGCGTCGAGCAGATAGGCCTCGGCGCCGCGCGGCACCGCGATCGAGGTGCGCGAGACCAGCGCCACCCCGGCGATGCTCGACAGCAGGCCGGCGAGGACGAAGCCGCCGGCGAACACGGCGCGCACGTCGATGCCGGCGAGATAGGCCGCGCGCGCATTGCCGCCGATCGCCCGCGCCCGCCGCGCGAAGCTGGTCATGGTGGTGACCAGCATCATCGCGGCGAACACGACGAGGCCGAGCACGACCAGCGCCGAGACCGGGCCGATCGAGCCCTGGCCGATGAAGAAGAAGGCGCGCGTGAGGCCGCGGGGCAGCGTGAACAGGATCTGCGGCTCGGCGCCGTTGGTCATCAGCAGCTCGCCCGAGCGGATGACGAACATCATGCCCAGCGTGCCGATGATGGCGGGGATGCCGGCATAGGCGGCGAGCACGCCGTTGACGAGGCCGGCCAGCAGGCCGAAGGCGAGCGGCGCGGCCAGGACCAGCCAGAGCGGCTGGCCGTGCAGCACCAGCACCGCGGCGAGCAGGCCGGCGGCATCGGCGATCTGGGCGACGGAGAGGTCGACCCCGCGCATCGCCATCACCACGCCGAGCCCGAACGACATCACCACCAGGATGACGCTCTGGTGCAGCACGTTGCCGATATTGGCGAGGCTGAAGAACGCCGGCTTCAGCACCGCGAAGATCATCAAGACCGCCAGCATGCCGACCGCCGGGCCATAGGCGCGCAGCTGCTCGACGAGGACGGGGGCGCGGGTGGGCCGGGCGGCAGCGGATGACATGGCGGCCTTTAGAAAATGAGCACCTGGCCGATGGCGCGCTTGCGCAACAGGCCGAGCGAGACCGAGAGGACCAGCACCATGCCCTGGATCCCGGGCAGGGCCTGGTTCGAGATCCCGAGGAGGATCAGGCCGTTGGAGAGCGAGGCCAGGAAGATCGCCGCCACCACGGTGCCGACGACGTTGAGCTCCCCGGCGCGCGACATGGTGCTGCCGAGGAAGGTGGCGGCCAGGGCGCTGATCAGGAAGTCGACCCCGGTGGCCAGCGCCGAGGCGCCGTAGCTGTAGGCGGCCAGCACCACTCCGGCGAGGCCGAGCACCAGCCCGCCGAGCGCGAAGGAGGCGAAGGCATAGCGCGTCCGCCCGACCCCGCGCAGCAGCGCCGCCGCCGCGTTCTGGCCCACGGCGTACATGCGCAGCCCGAGCCGCGTCTCCTTGAGCAGGACGTGAAGCGCGGCGGTGACGGCGACGAGCAGGATGAACACGAAGGGCACGGGCCCGACATAGCCCTGGCCGAGGAAGAAGAAGTCCGGCCGATTGGCGAGCGTCAGCGCCTGGCCGCCATTGTAGAGCAGCGTCGCGCCCATGACGACGAACATCATGCCGAGGGTGGCGACGAAGGCCGGGATGCGCAGCGCCAGCACCAGGCCGGCATTGACGGCGCCGACGGCGAGGCCGAGGACGCCGCCGAGCGCGATCGCCGCCGCCGAGCCGAAGCCCGCGAGCAGCGTGCCGGCCGCGACATTGGCGGCGAACTGGCTGGCGGCGCCCGCCGACATGTCGAAGCCGCCGGCGATCAGCACCACGGTGAGGCCGAGCGCGATGAAGGCGAGGACGCTGCCCTGCTTGAGCACGTCGAAGATATTGCCGATCGCCAGGAACTGCGGCGCCAGCGCGGCGATGACCGCGACCGTCAGCGCCATGCCGGCGACCGTGCCCCAGCGGGACAGGATGGTCGCGACGGGACCTTGCCGCGCGGCCTTCGCCGCCGCATCGCCCGCCCGGGCCGGAGCCTCGCCGGCGCTGCCCGAGGCCCAGTCGAGCAGCGCCTCGGGCGTCGCCGCCGCCTGGTCCTCGATCACCCCAGCGATCCGCCCGCGGCGCATCACCACCGTGCGGTCGCACATGGCGGAGATCTCCTCGAAGTCCGAGGAGATGAAGATCACCGCGGCGCCGGACCGCGCCAGCTCGACCATCTGGCGATAGATCTCGATCTTGGAGCCGACGTCGACGCCGGTGGTCGGCTCGTCGAACAGGAAGACCCGGGAGTCGCCGGTGAGCCAGCGCCCGACCACGACCTTCTGCTGGTTGCCGCCGGAGAGGTTGCGTGCCGGGGTCCGGATCGAGGGCGGCTGGATGCCGAGGCGGGCGACGAGCTCGCGCGCCGCCGCCGCTTCCCGGCCGAGGTCGAGCAGGCCGAATCGGGCCCAACGCGCCACGTTCGGCAGGGTCAGGTTCTCGCGCACCGGCAGGTCGATCACCAGCCCTTCCTGCCGCCGGTCCTCCGGGATCAGCGCGAAACCCTCGGCCATGGCCGCGCGCGGACCGGCGGGCGCGGACGGACGGCCGCCGATGCTGACCGTGCCGCCCTGGCGCGGCAGCGCGCCGACCAGGGTCAGCGCCAGCTCCGAGCGGCCGGCGCCGACCAGGCCGGCAATGCCGAGGATCTCGCCGCGGCGCACGGTGAGGTCGATGCCGTGCAGCGCCGGCCCCTCCAGGCCGCGCACCTCCAGGAGCGCGTCGCCGATCGGCACGCTCTCCTTGGGGTAGAGCTGCGAGACCTCGCGGCCGACGATCATCCGCACGATGTCGGCGCGGGAAATCTCGCCGGCCGGCACCGTCGCCACCAGCCGGCCGTCCCGCAGCACCGAGATGCGGTCGACCAGGCTCAGCACCTCGTCGAGATAGTGGGAGATATAGATGATGGTGACGCCGTCGTCGCGCAGCGCGCGGACGATCTCGAACAGGCGCTCGGCCTCCTTGTCGCTGAGCGAGGCGGTCGGCTCGTCGAGGATGAGGGCGGTGGGCTGGCGCAGCAGGGCGGCGGCGATCGCCACCTGGGCGCGCTGCGCCACGGAGAGGTCGCGCACCAGCACGTCGGGCGAGAAGTCGGCCTGGACGCGGTCGAGCGCCGCCTGCACGCGCCGGCGCATCGCCGGGCGGTCGAGCAGGCCGCCGCGCACGATCTCGTTGCCGAGCAGGGCGTTGCCGGTCACGTCGAGCTGGGCGACGAGCTGCTGGTCCTGGTGGACGATGGCGATGCCCTTGGCTTCGGCGTCGCGGACGTCGCGCAGGCGGACCTCCGCGCCGTCGACGAGGATGCGGCCCGCATCCGGCTGGTAGACGCCGGTCAGGATCTTGACCAGGGTCGACTTGCCCGCGCCGTTCTGGCCGAGGAGCGCGTGGATCTCGCCCCGCGCCACCGCCACCGACACGTCGTCGAGGGCGGTCACGCCCGGAAAGACCTTCCGGATCGAGCGGCACTCGACGGCAGGGCGCGCGGGCGCCGCGGCGACGGGGTCCGGGCTGGCGATGGACATGCGACGAACCTTCGAACCGGGGAGGCTGCCGGAGCGTGGATCCCGCTCCGGCAGGACGCGTCAGGGCAGGACGGGCCGCACGACCACGAGCTGGCCGTCCTGGGGCCAGCGGCCCTCCACGTCGGCCTTGGCGATGCCGAGCGCGTCCCACACGCCGGGGCCCCAGCGCTTCTCCGCCGCGGCGGCGCCGTTGGCATGGGTGGCGACATAGACCTCGGTGAAGATGGCGCTCGGGAACTCCTTCTTGCCGCCGATGGCGGAGACCAGGGCGTCCGCCGCCAGCCGGCCGATCGCCGGCACGTCCTGCACCACGGTCGCCACGAACGGGCTCTTCTCGTCGAGCAGCATCTGGAAGCCGATGCGGTCGCCGTCGATCGAGGCGATCTTGATCTCGTCACGCCCGGCGCGCCGCACCGCCTCGACCGCGCCGGAGACCAGGAGGTCGTAGGCGCCCCAGACGCCGGCGATGCTGCCCTTCTCGGGATTGGCGGTCAGCAGGTCCTCCATCTGGGTCTGCACCTTGGCGGCGCTGTGCTCGGTGGGCACCCACTGCACCTTGACGTTGGGATAGTCGGCGACGACCGCCTCGAACACGCGCTTGCGCGTCTCGAGCAGCGGCGCACCCGGCACCCAGAAGGCGACGACATTGCCCTTGTAGTCGATGCTGGAGAGCAGCGAGCGCGCCAGCATGGCGGCCATCAGGGCCTCGTCGCCGCCGACATCGGCGATGGCGCCGGCCGTCTTGGAGCCGATCGAGGTGGTGATCACCGGGATGCCTGCGGCATTGGCCTTGGCCACGACCGGCGCGAGCTGCTGGGGATCGCCGAGCTGGACGATGATGCCGGCGACGCCGGAATTGATCAGGCTCTCGATGTTCTCGTTGTGCTTGCGCGGGTCGGTGCCGCCGTCGGTGACCACGACCTCGGCGCCCGCGGCCTTCAGCACGGCGGTGGCGCCGGAGATGATGTCCCTGTTGTAGTCGTTGGTGATCTCGCGGGAGGCAAGACCGATCTTCTTGCCGGCCAGCGCCTGGGCATGGGCCGATCCGGCCGCAAGCGCCACCGTCGCCAGCAGCGCCGCCGCTGCCAGCCCCCTCAGCATGTTCATGGCAGTCCTCCGTCGTTTCCTCGGCGCTTGGCGCGCGCTTATGCGAGCAATTGCTCGACACTCAAATAATTGCGCGATTGCAAACCGAAGTCAACGATCAGATGGCAGATAAAGGCCACGCATTTTGATCGACCATCAGGCAAATATTCGATCTGCTGAAGTGGCGACCCCGCCTCCTCGGATGACGCCGCGCCTCTCCGGCGGATTTCGCATCGGGGGCGACGGCGCAGCGAGGAGCGGTTGTCGAAGAGCATGGGGTCACCCGGCTCGATGCCGTCGCCCCGATGGCTCCCATGTCGCTCGACGACGCCTTGATAAAATGCGCGGGCTCGTCGCCGCGGCTCAATAGTCGAGGATGAAGTCGACGCGGCTGCCGCAGTAGGCCGTCGTGCCGAAGAACACCGGCACGTCGGCGTCGTCGACGTTGAGAATATCCAATTGAAAGACCGGGTCCTGCGCCGACATCTTGAGATGGCGGGCTTCCTCCGCCTCGGGCAGGCGGCATCGGATGCGCGCGGTCTTGCGCCGGAAGGTCTTCACGCCCAGCTCCGCCACAAGCTCCGACAAGGAGAGTGGCAAGCTCTGCCCGAGGGGTATCCGGGAGAGGACCTGCCCGACATCCGGGAACCGCTCCACCGGAAAGTGGATCAGGGCCTGATGCACCGGTACGCCGTTGGCCTCGCCGAGCAGCGTGACCGTCTGGATCGGCGAGCCTGCCTTGATCTGCAACTGATGTGCGATCGCCGTCGGTGCGGGATAGGTGATCACCGACAGGACCTGCCGGGTCGGCACGCGCATGTTTTCGAGCAGGTTCTGCTCGAAGCGGGCCTGGGTCCCGATACGATAGGCGATGGCATCATCAACCACGAAGGTGCCGCGCCCACGCTCGGAGCGAACGAGTCCCAGGGCCTGGAGATGTGATAGCGCGCGCCGCACCGTATGGCGGTTGACCCCGAAACGCGTGGCAAGCTCGACGTCGCCCGGCAGCCGTCCGCCGGACTCCAGCACGCCACCTTCGATTTCCTTGACGAGCGTGTCGCTGATGCCTTGCCAGATCGCCATTCCACCCCTCTGCCTCTCGCCCCCGAGATCGTCGTCAGACGTGGACGGCGTCGCCGTTTGCATCATCCGGTCGTCACAGGGTATCGGCAGAAGTATAGTTGTCTATGTTTGAACTGCAAGCTCGTGCCGCTGCGACGTCCGCTGCCGGTGATGCGCTGAAGCCGGCCCCATGGCTGGCGAGGCGCGCCGACGGAGAAAGAGAATCCCCTACTCCCGTCTGGGAGAGGGGTTCCCCGTCACTTCGATTCGACTGTTCGTCGATGCTTCCTAGTCCCCCGCGGTCTTCTCCGGCCGCCAGGACATGAGCCGCTCCTCGATCAGGGTCAGGACCCCCTCGGCGATCAGCGCGACGACGGCGATCACGATCATGGCCGTGAAGACGCCGTTGGCGTCGAAGGAGCCCTGCGCGGTCGCGATCAGCATGCCCATGCCCTGCCGGGCACCGAGGAATTCGCCGACGATCGCGCCGACGAGGGCAAAGCCGAAGGAGACGTGCAGGCTGGCCAGGATCCACGAGAGGGCAGACGGCATGACGACCGATCGGGTGATCGCCCACCGCGACGCACCGAGGATGCGGGCGTTGGCGATGAGGTTCTTGTCGGCCTCGCGGACGCCCTGGAAAGCGTTGGCGAAGACGACGAAGAAGACCATCACGACGGCGAGCGCGATCTTGGATGCCGCGCCGAGCCCGAGCGCCACGATGAAGATGGAGCCGAGCACGACGCGCGGAATCGAGTTGGCGATCTTGATGTAGATCGAGAACACATCGGCCAGAAGCGCGTTCCGGCCGAGCACGACGCCGCAGAGGATGCCCAGCACCGACCCGATCAGGAAGCCGGCTCCCGCCTCGTAGATCGTCACCCAGACCTGGAACCAGAGCGGCCCGATCGAGGTCCCGTCCCGGATCCACTCGACGAGCTTCGCCGCGATGCCGGAGGGCTGCCCGAAGAAGAAGGGGTCGATGGCGCCGGCACGCACGCCGAGCTCCCAGCCTCCCAGCATGACGATCAGCACCGCCAGGCGAAGGGCGAGGACGAGCCGCTGGCGACGGCGCTGCCGTTCGGCGAGCGAATGCAGCTTGAGCGTCCCGCCCTGCGCCTTGGGCGGCGCAGGCGACTGGACGGAAAGGCTCGCAACAGGGGTCGACATCGGCGGCTCCTAGTGGCCTGCCCGCGCCTTCAGGACTTCTTCCCGAAGGTCGTCGGCGACGTGGCGGGCAATGTCGATGAAGCGCTCGTCGTAGCGCAGGGACGCGATGTTGCGCGGCCGCGGCAGATCGATCCGATGCACCGACTTGATCCGTGCGGGACGCGACGTCAGCACGGCGACACGGTCGGCGAGCAGGATCGCCTCATCGAGGTCATGGGTGACGAACAGGACCGCGCCGCTGTTCTGCGCCCACAGGCCCAGCAGCTCCTCCTGCATCAGCTCGCGCGTCTGCACGTCGAGGGCCGAGAAGGGCTCGTCCATCAGCAGCACCTCCGGCTTGTTGATGAAGGTCTGCGCCAGCGCGACGCGCTTGCGCATGCCGCCCGAGAGCTGGTGCGGGTGGCTCCTCTCGAAGCCGTCGAGATGGACCCGCCCGATCCAGTCCCGCGCCTGGCGCTCGGCTTCGGCCCTGGAGGTTCCGCGAAACAGCGGCCCAGCCGCGACGTTCGAGAGCACGTCGCGCCAGGGAAACACCGCGTCCTGCTGGAACACGAAGCCGACCCGCCGGTCGACGTCGACCACCGGCCGGCCGAAGAGCTTCACGCTGCCCTCCTGCGGCCGGGCGAGCCCGGCAATCAGCCCGAGCGTGGTGGACTTGCCGCAGCCGGTCGGCCCGACGATGGCGCAGAACTCGCCGGGCTCGATATCGAGGCTGAAGTCCTCGAGCGCCGACACGATGCTGCCGGCCGGCGACACGAAGCGCCGGGCGACACCAGACAAACTGACAGCCGGATCCATCGCGCAGCGCCTCAAGACCCGTTGGCGCGCGACACGAACTCGGCCGTGTAGGTCCTGGAGAGGTCGATCTCCTTGCCTTGGACAGCCGGATTCACCGCCTTGAGCACGCGCAGCACGTTCTCGGCGGCGCTCGCGCTCAGCACGCCGTCCTTGGAGTATTGCGACTTGCCGTCCCGAAGACCTTGCACATAGAGGTCACGGTCACCGGCGTAGTAATCCTTCGGCATCTTGTCGGCGATGTCTTCCGGCGAATGGGCGTCGATCCACTTCAGCGTCCCGATGAAGGCATTGACGACCTTCTGGACCGTCTCGCGGTTCCCGTCCAACCAGCCTGCATCGACATAGACGCAAGCGCTGGGATAGTCGCCGCCGAGGGCCGCCCGCGTGGTGTCCGGATTGCGCAGGTCGATCCCGACCTTCGCGATCCCCATCTTGAGGGCCCGCGAAACGGTCGGTTCCGTCGTCATTCCGGCCACGATGCGGTTCTGCTGGAGGGCGGCGATCATGGTGTCGCCGGCGCCGACGGGGATCGTCGAAATTTCACTCGGCTTCAGGCCTGCCTTGGTCGCGAGATAGCGGGTGAGGAAATCCGTCGCCGAGCCGAGCCCGGTCACGCCGAGCGCGTGGCCCTTCCAGTTCGCCGGATTCGAAAAGGTGTCGGCGTCCTTGGCGACCACCAGCTCGACTTCGCCGGGCGAGATGGAGAGCTGGGCGACATTGACGATATGCTTGCCCTTGGCTTGCAGATCGATGGTGTGATCATAGAAGCCGACGACCACCTGCACTTCCCCGGCAAGAAGCGCGGTCGCCGCCTGGGACCCGGAATTCGAGTTGTAGAGCTCGACGTCGAGGCCCTGCTCCTTGAAGTGGCCGAGCTGATCGGTGAGCTTGACGGGCAGGTAGGCCTGCTTGTCGATTCCGCCGACCATCAGCTTGATCTTGGTCTGAGCGGCAGCCGGCGCCATCGCGGCCGCCAACAGCATTGCGGCTATCAGAATTCTTCTCATGGATGATCTCCCTATCGATATGATTATTGTCGCGATCAGGTCTTTGCGGAGTAACGCCGCTCCAACTGATCGTAAAAGTCCCGTCGCACCAGGTCCTGGCGACGCCGGAAGCTCGTGACGGGACCGGATTCGTCGAGCGCGCCGGTATCCCGCAGGTGCGTGAGCGCCAGCTCCATGCCCGCCACCGCCCCCTGGAGCGCGGCATTGGCATAGAGAATGAGGCTGAAGCCTGCCTTGCGGAGTTTTTCGCGGCCGAGGATCGGCGTGCGCCCGCCCACGACCATGTTGACGAGCTGAGGCGCGCCGACGAGCCGCGCCATGGACAGGATCTCGTCTTCACTCTGCGGCGCCTCGATGAACAGGACGTCGGCGCCGGCTTCGCAATAGCGGTTCGCTCGCTCGATCGCCCGGCCGAAGCCGTGCACGGCCCGGGCGTCCGTCCGGGCGATGACCAGCAGGTTCTCGTCGTGCCTGGCATCGACGGCCGCCTTGAGCTTGTCGACCATCTCGTCCGTCGACACGACATCTTTGCCGGCAAAGTGACCGCAGCGCTTGGGCGAGACCTGGTCCTCGAGCTGGATCGCGCTCGCCCCGGCTCGTTCGAGGGTTCTCACGGTGTGGCGCACGTTGAGCGCATTGCCGAAGCCGGTGTCGGCGTCGACGACCAGCGGCAGGTCCGTTGCATTCCGCAGGGCGCTGGTGTGCTGGGCGAGCTCGGGCAAGGACACGAAGCCGAGATCGGGCAGCCCGAGATAGGTGTTGGTCAGGCCGGCGCCGGACAGATAGAGCGCCTCGAAGCCGAGATCCGCGATGACGAGCGCGGCCAGCGCATTGGCGGCTCCCGGCAGCAGGATCCCCTCGCGTGCTTCGACGCGGCTCCTGAAGCGCTGTCTGATCCCCTGATCCAATTCGCCCCCCTGCGAAGGCTCGCCCACGCCGAAGAAACCTGCACAGGGGCCCATCAATCTGTCAACAGTTTTTGAGAAAAATTCCGAGAAGTACGGCTATCGTCCGTATACAGCGAGGTCATTCACCAAATTCTGTCGACAGAATTGGCGTTCCGCCCTTGTCCGCATTGGTCGCCCCGATATAGAAAGGGCGCACCTCGCGGAGAAACGCCCCCCATGCCGCCCGCCCTCTCGAAGGACCGTGAGCTCACGGTCGAAGGCCGCCGTCACCGCATCTGCCCATTCTCGGACCTGCCGGGGGACCTGGCGGCGCGGGCGGAGCGGCTGCCTTTCGTGGTCCGGATTCTCCTGGAGAACGTCTTGCGCCATGTCGGCCGCAACGACGTCACGATGGACGATGCCGTCCGGCTCGCCGGCTGGGACCCGGCCGCCGAAGCCGTCACGGAGGTGCCGTTCCATCCCGCCCGCGTGCTGATGCAGGACTATACCGGCATCCCCACCCTGGTGGACCTCGCCGCCATGCGCGACGCGATGGCGGCGCTGGGCCATGACGCGCGCATCGTCAACCCGCAGATCCCGGTCGATCTCGTCATCGATCATTCGCTGATCGTGGACGAGGCCGGGCATGCCGGCGCGGCCGCCATCAACCTCGAGCACGAGTACCGCCGCAACCGCGAACGCTATCACCTGGCCAAATGGGCGGAGCGCAATTTCAGCGGCATGCGCGTCGTGCCGCCCGGCCGCGGCATCCTCCACCAGATCAACATCGAAGCGATTGCGAAAGTCGTGCGCAGCGAGCCGGGCTCCGACGGAGCGGCTTTCGCCTTTCCCGACACGATGGTGGGCACGGACAGCCACAGCACCATGGTCAACGGCATCGGCGTCCTGGGCTGGGGGGTCGGCGGGATCGAGGCGGAAGCCGCGATGCTGGGACTGCCGCTCGTCGTGCCGCTGCGCCGCGTGCACGGCGTGCGGCTCGAGGGCGAGCTGCGCGAGGGCGTGACGGCGACCGACCTGGTCCTGACGCTCACCGAGCGGCTGCGCGCCGTCGGCGTCGTCGACGCCTTTGTCGAATTCTTCGGACCGGGCCTTGCCGGACTTGCCGTCGTCGATCGGGTCACGATCGCCAACATGGCGCCGGAATACGGATCGTCCTGCGCCTTCTTCCCCGTGGACCAGCAGACGCTCGCCTATCTCGGAGGGACGGGGCGGCCGCCCGAGGCCGTGGCCCTGGTCGAGGCCTATGCGCGAGCCCAGGGCCTGTGGCGGGACGCCTCGGACCCGGAGCGGCTGTACAGCGGCGTGACGGCCTTCGACCTCTGCGCCGTCGAGCCCTGCGCGGCAGGTCCGCGCCGGCCGCAGGACCGTGTCCCTCTCGCGGCCATCGCGGACAGCTTCCGCGCCGCGATGAATGTCGAGGCCCCAGGCGATCGGCTGCCAGCGGACGGGATGCGGGACGGCGCGGTGGTGATCGCCGCCGTCACGAGCTGCACCAACACCTCCAATCCGCATGTGATGGTGGCTGCGGGGCTCCTGGCCCGCAAGGCGGTTGCAGCCGGCCTGCGGACGAAGCCATGGGTCAAGACCTCCCTCACGCCGGGCTCGCGTGTCGTCGGCGCCTACCTTCGGGACAGCGGGCTGCAGGCCGATCTGGATCGTCTCGGCTTCCAGATCGCCGGTTACGGCTGCGCCACCTGCGGCGGCAATTCCGGCCGGCTCGCCGAAGCGATCGAGGCGGACATCGAAGCGCGCGGCATCGTCGCGGCCGCCGTCCTCTCCGGGAACCGCAACTTCGAGGCGCGCATCCACCCGCTCGCCCGGGCCAACTACCTCATGTCGCCGCCGCTCGTGGTCGCCTATGCGCTCGCCGGCAACGTCACGGTCGACCTCACGACCGAGCCTCTCGGCTGCGGGGCGGACGGACGGCCCTTGTTCCTGCGCGACATCTGGCCCAGCTCGGCCGAGATCGAGGCGGTCCTCGCCGCCACGGTCTCGCCCGGCCTGTTCCGATCGAAATACGAAAGATTGTTCGAAGGCGACCCGAAATGGCAGGCGCTCGAGGCGCCGCCAGGCTCCCGCTTTCCCTGGGATGCGGCCAGCACCTATATTCGCCGGCCGCCCTACTTCGACGGGCACGAGCCGGAGGCATCCGCGCCGCAGGATGTCCGGGGCGCGCGCTGCCTCGTCATGCTGGCGGACTCGATCACGACCGATCACATCTCCCCGGTCGGCGACATATCGCCCACCTCCCCCGCCGGCCGCTTCCTCCAGGACAGGCAGGTCGGCCCGCGCGATTTCAACGCCTACGGGTCGCGGCGCTCGAACCACGAGGTGATGGTGCGCGGCACCTTCGCGAATATCCGCCTGCGCAACGAGCTCGTTCCCGGACACGAAGGCGGCGTCACCCGCGACCTCGAGACCGGCGAGATCCTGCCGATCTACGACGCGGCCATGGCCTATGCCGCCCGCGGGGTGCCGTTCGTCATCGTGGCGGGTCGCGACTACGGCGCCGGCTCCTCGCGCGACTGGGCCGCCAAGGGAACGCGGCTGCTCGGCGTGCGCGCCGTCCTGGCCGAGAGCTTCGAGCGGATCCACCGGGCGAACCTCATCAGCATGGGCGTGCTGCCGCTCCAGTTCCCGCCGGGCACCGATCGCCGGAGCCTCGCGCTGACGGGCAGCGAATGGTTCGACATACCGGATCTGGCGGCTCGCCTGGCTCCGGGTGCCGAGGTCCCGGTCTTCATCCGCCGGACGGACGGAACCGTCGAGACGGTGGTCATGCGCTCGCGCATCGACACGGCCAACGAGAGCAAGGTGCTCGCCGGCGGGGGCATCCTGCCCTTCGTGCTGCGCCGCCTCTCGGCCAGGGCCGGCGCGGCGCCCGACATCGAGAAGGACGTCGCGTGATGCCGCAGCTTTCGGTCCCGGCAGTCTACGTGCGCGGCGGAACCAGCCGCGCGCTGGTGTTCCGGGCGCAGGACCTTCCGGAGGACGCGCGGCTGCGCGACGCGATCATTCTCGCCGCGCTGGGCAGCCCCGATCCGAACAAGCGTCAGCTCGACGGGCTCGGAGGCGCGATATCGTCCTTGTCGAAGGTCGCGATCGTCGCGCCCGCATCACGCCCCGACGCCGATGTCGACTACACCTTCGGTCAGGTCGCCATCGACGCCCCCATCGTCGGCTATCGCGGCAATTGCGGCAACATCTCCGCGGCGATCGGCCCCTTCGCGGTCGACGAAGGCATGGTCGCGACGACGGGCGATACGGCGCGCGTGCGCATTCACAACACCAATACCGGCAAGATCATCGTGTCGGACTTCCCGCTGCAGGACGGGCGCGCCGCCGTGGACGGCGACTTCGAGCTGCCGGGCGTGGCCGGAACCGGCGCACCGGTGCGCCTGTCCTTCCTCGACCCCGGCGGCGCGGTCACCGGCCGCCTCCTGCCGACCGGCGCTCCGGTCGAGCGGCTCGATCTGCCGGGATTCGGCGCTATTGCGGTGTCGCTGGTGGACGCCGCCAATCCCGTCGTGTTCGTGGCCGCCGACACGCTGGGGCTCGACGGCACCGAGAGGCCGTCGGATCTCGAGCAGGACGCGGGCTTGATGAAGGCGTTCGAGGACCTGCGGGTTGCGGCCGCGCTGCGCATGGGCATCGCGGCTGACGAGGACGAGGCCCGTCGACGGGTCCGCAACCTGCCCCAGGTCGGCATCGTTTCGCGCCCTGCCACGGCGCGGACGGCGAGCGGCGGGACGATATGCGCCGACGACGTTCACATCACGACGCGGATGATCTCGGCCGGACAGCCCCACCGAGCCTCGCCGCTGACGGGGGCGATGTGCCTTGCGGTTGCGATGCGCATCGCAGGAACGCTGCCGCACGGGCTCGCGCGCCCGTCCGACGAGGGCCGGGACATGATCATCGGCCATCCCTCCGGCACGCTGCCGGTCGCGGCCCGCGTCACGAACGGGCCGGAGCCGCACGCCCGCGAAGCGGTGGTATACCGAACGTCGCGGCGGTTGATGGAGGGGCGCGTGCTGGTGCCGCGCAGCGCGCTCGGACGAGCGGATACATGAGCACCCATCGGTCCATCGAGATTTCCGACGAAGCCGGCGAAGACGAAGCGTGGGAGCCGGCGGCGGCGAGCATCTACGCCCAATTGCAGGAAGAGATCCTCGACGGGCTCCTTCCGCCCGGGACCGTGATCAGCGAAGTCATGCTGTCGCGCCGCTTCGGCGTCAGCCGCGCGCCGCTGCGCGAGGCGGTCTGGCGGCTGGAGAAGCGAGGCCTGCTGGTGCGCCCGCCGCGCCAGAGGGCGCGAGTCGTCACCGTCTCGACGTCCCAGGTCGAGCAGATATTCCTTCTCCGCGAGGTGGTCGAAGGACTGGCCGCCCGCGAGGCCGCGAGACACATCACCGCCGATGAGATCGCCTCGATGCGGGCAGCCCTGCGCCGGCAGGCGGAGCAGTCCGCGGCCGGCGGCACCGGCTCCGACCTTCGCAGCGAGCCCGACAACGACTTCCACTTCGCGATCGCGATCGCGAGCCGGAACGAGTTCGTGATCAAGTTCCTGCGCGACGACTATCACGCCCTCATCGAGCTCTGCCGCCGGCGCCAGCGGCGCGACCCGCACCGGTCCGCGCGCTCATTCGTCGAGCACTCGCGCATCGTCGATGCGCTCGAGGACCGCGATGCCGACCTGGCCGAGCTCCAGATGCGGCGCCATATCGAAAATGCCCGCCGGGTCCTGGTCGAACGCGCGGTGGACCTGCCGGCACCCGATGCGGGCGCCACCGGCGCGCGTCGCAAAAGCCGATCCATCGGCCTGGCGGACCCTGAGGACGGCAGTCGGATATGACCGCCAGCGCCTTGCCGCCGATGGCGAATGCCTTCGTCGCCGCCATGACCGGGCGGGCGGCTGCGCAATAGGGAAATTGGGGGACCATCGGCGAGGTCCGCGATTGCTGTCTCAACGAGGCGGAAGCCGGTCGTATCCTCCGCCGCAGAGGCGTCGACGCTCTGCATGGGGCGGGGCCGGCATCATCGCGGCGATTCCGGCCGGCATGGGCTGACTCTACGCGGAAACGTCTTTTCACGCTCATACCGCGAGGGGATTTCTTTGCAGGGCAGGCAGCGCGGTGCCGTCCTGTCCGAACAGATGCGCGGCTGAAGCGGTGACGCCGACGCCGACGCGGTCATGGACCCTGGAGCGGTCGTCGCCGTCGGCCTGGACGATGAAGAGGCTGGAGGCGGTGATCTGGACATAGAGGAAGGTCTGGCCGCCGAGGCGTTCGACCACCATGACCTCGCCGGCGAGCTCGCCGGTGTCCGAGCGCCTGAGATGCTCGGGGCGGATGCCGAGCGTCAGGGTGTCGCCGGGGGCGATGCCGTCGGCGCAGACCGGCACGGTGAGGGCGGCCCCGCCGGGCAGGTCGACGGTGAGGCCGGCCGCGCCGGCGGCCCGGGCGGTCACCGCGATGAAGTTCATGGTGGGCGAGCCGATGAAGCCGGCGACGAAGCGGTTGCGGGGATGGTGGTAGAGCTGGAGGGGGGAGCCGACCTGCTCGACGCGGCCGTCGCGCAGCACGACGATCTTGTCGGCGAGCGTCATCGCCTCGACCTGGTCGTGGGTGACGTAGATCATGGT